>JALNWC010000012.1 GCA_023231075.1 Rhodoferax sp. | reverse complement strand
TTTCCGCCATGCGTCGTTGCTCGTCGTTGCCATAGCTACGGCTATGGCGCCTCCTCTCGCCTAGCCTGGCGAAAAAATCCATCAATTTCATTTTGTATCTCTTTTAATGAAACGGACCACTAGCACTGCATCCCGCCAGCGCTCGCCATCAACGGGACATTGGCAATTTCCGCATCCCTGACCCGTCGCACACGTGGTCAGCGTTTGCTTCCTCTCATTTTTGAGCGTTTAATTTCGGAATCAAAAATTTTTCTGCGCAAGCCTAAAGCTTTTCCAAACACTGGCCGATAAGCTCAATAACGGTGGCTTGCACAGTGTTCAAGCAAGCAAGGCCAGCGTGACGGCAAGAAGCCGGAGTACACCAACTTTGTCATTCAGGAGTTCCTCATGGGTCAAGTCATCAACACCAATTCGCTCTCGCTGCTCACGCAGAACAACCTCAACAAGTCGCAAAGCGCCCTCAACAGCGCGATCGAACGCCTGTCGTCGGGCATGCGCATCAACAGCGCCAAGGACGATGCCGCCGGCCAGGCCATTGCCAACCGCTTCACCGCCAACATCCGGGGCTTGACGCAAGCCCAGCGCAATGCCAACGACGGCATCTCGCTGGCGCAAACCACCGAAGGCGCCCTGTCCGAAATCAACACCAACCTGCAACGCATCCGTGAATTGTCGGTGCAGTCCGCCAACGGCAGCAACTCGGCGGCCGACAAGGCGTCGATCCAGGCTGAAATCACCCAGCGTCTGGCTGAAATCGACCGCACCTCGGCCCAGACCGACTTCAACGGTGTCAAGGTGTTGTCGTCGACAGCCAAGTCGCTGAACGTCCAGGTCGGTGCCAATGACGGTGAAACCATCGCCATCGGCCTGAAGGAAATCAGCTCGAAGACGCTGGGTTTGCAAGGTTTCAACGTCAGCGGTCCTACCGCTACTGCGGCCCTTGCCTTTGACGGTGTTACGGCGTCCGTTGCGGCCACCGATAAGCCTACAGTCGCCCAATTGCAAAGCATCTACGGTGCTACAACGGCAGTTACTTTGACGACCGTAACTGAAGCAACTACCGATACCTTGTCGACAGCCCTTGGTTTGGCCGCTGGTGGTGCGGTATTCACCGGCAATGCTGTTGCCGACGGAAACGGCGCCTTGTATGCTGAAGTTGCGATTACGCCGACTGGCGCTGGGGAAACAACGTCGTTGATCAATCAAGGTTTCACGGGTGCGGTCGATGGTACAGCGATGTACCGTTATATTGCGCTTGACCCGCAATCCGCTGACACGACGGCGCTTGCAGGCACCGCTGCTTTCTTGGTCGATACGTCGAAGTTGACAGCTGCCAGCCTGACCACGGGGGGGACCGCCAACCCATTGGCCGCCGTCGATGTCGCACTGAAAAAAGTGGATGACCTGCGCGGCGATCTGGGCGCGGTGCAAAACCGTTTTGACTCGGTGATCTCGAACCTCGGCACCACCATCAACAACCTGTCTTCTTCGCGCTCACGCATTGAAGATGCCGACTACGCGACCGAGGTGTCCAACATGAGCCGCGCGCAGATTCTGCAACAAGCCGGTACCTCGGTGCTGGCCCAGGCCAACCAGACCACGCAAGGCGTGTTGTCACTGCTGCGTTAACCAGCTAAAAAGCGTGCATCTTCGGGTGCGCGCTTTTCGTTTGACATGCCCTCAGGCCCTTTGCCGGCCTGCGTTAAGCACTCCCGCTTGAAAAAATTCAGGCGGGAGTCCCTAGCGATTTCAACAGGAGCGTAGCCATGATGATTCCCGCAAGCGCTGTGGCGACCAGCCCGGCGCGCGAGCCCGCGCAGCCGGTGGCGCAGCCGCCCAAACCTGCCGTCCTGGTGCAGGAGGCCGCCCCGGCTGAAGAGGCGAAGAAAAATGCTGACGCCGAACCGTCGCAGGCGCAAGCCGCGCTGGCCGAGATCAACCAGGCCATGCAAATGGCGTCGATCGGGGTGCAGTTTGAGTTCGACAAGGACGCTGACATCATGATCGCCAAGGTGGTGGACGTGGAAACCGGCGTGCTGATTCGCCAGATGCCCTCCGCCGAGGTGGTGCACATTTCCAAGGTGCTGGGCAAGTTGCAGGGCCTGCTGGTGAGTCAGCAGGTCTGACCAGCCGTGCCGGGTGACGTTTAACGAACAGCAAGAACAGGATTACACATGGCTTCAGTCTCCTCGCTCGGCATCGGCTCGGGTCTTGATTTAAACGCTTTGCTGGCCAACCTGAAGAGCGCGGAACAGGCGCCGCTGGTGGTGCTGCAGCAGCAGCAAACGAGCTATACCGCCAAGCTGTCGGCCTATGGCCAGCTCAACAGTGCGCTGAGCACGCTGCAAACCGCCGCGGCGGCACTGGCCAAGCCCGCCCTGTTTGAGGGTGTCAAGGCCACTTCGAGCGCTGCCGATGTGCTGACGGCCTCGGCCCTCTCCACGGCAGCCAGCGGCAGCTATGCGCTGAACGTGACGCAGTTGGCGCAAGCGCAGTCGCTGGCGGCAGCCGGCGTGGCCAGCACCAGCGCCGCGATTGGCGGCGGTGCGGCGACCACGGTGACGCTCGACTTCGGCACCATTTCCGGCGGCACGCTGGACCCCGCGACCGGCAAATATACCGGCGCGACGTTTACCGCGGATGCCACGCGCGCGGCAACGTCGATCACCCTGGATGCCAGCAACAACACCTTGGCCGGCATTCGCGATGCGATCAATGCCAGCGCCGACATCGGCGTTACCGCCTCGATCGTCAATGACGGCAGCGCCACGCCGAACCGGCTGGTATTGACGTCCAGGCAAAGCGGCGAGACCTCGAGCATGCGCATTGCGGTGACGGGCGATGCGGCGCTGTCGGGCTTGCTGGCGAATGATCCGGCGGCAACGCAGAACCTGCAGCAAACCGCCGCCGCGCAAAACACCAAGCTGAGCGTGAACGGCATTGCCATCACCAGCGCCACCCATACGGTGGCGGGCGCGATCCAGGACGTCACCATGAACGTGGCCAAGGTCGGGACCAGCACCTTGTCGGTGCAGAACGATACCGCCAGTGTGCAAAGTGCGGTCACCACGTTTGTCAACGCCTATAACAGCTTGCAGAATGTCACCAGGCAGTTGACCGCTTTTGACGCCACCAGCAAATCGGGCGCCGTGCTGATGGGCGACGCCACCCTGCGCGGCATTCAGGTGCGCATCCGCTCCACGCTGACGGTGGCGCAGGTGCCCGGCAGCAGCGGCCTGACGATGTTGTCGCACGTCGGCATCGCGTTCCAGAAAGACGGCACCCTGGCGGTGGATGCGACCCAGTTGAGCGCCGCCCTGGACAGCCAGATGGGCGGCGTGGCGCAACTGTTTTCCGGCAGCGGCGGCAGCGGGGGCTACGGCAGCCAGATGGCGTCGCTGATCACCGGCATGACCGACGCCAACGGCACCCTGACCGCAGCGACCCAGGGCATCAATACCACGCTGGACACGCTCGGCAAGCAATATGCGGTGACGTCGGACCGGATCGAAGCCACGGTGGCGCGCTATAAAGCCCAGTTTACGCAACTCGACGTGATGATGAGCACCATGAACCGCACCAGCGCCTATCTGACGCAGCAGTTCAACAGCATGAGCAGTACCAGCAAATAAAACAAGGAGCCATTTCGTGTACACCCCACCCCATTCCTACAACACGGGCGCCAATGCCTACGCCAGGATCGGTACGGAAAGCGGCGCCATGAGCGCGTCACCGCACCAGCTGATCACCATGCTGTTCGAGGGCGCCAAAACGGCCATCGCCATGGCGCGCCACCACATGGCCAACAACGAAATCAGCGCCAAAGGCAATGCCATTTCCAAGGCGATCAACATCGTTGACAACGGGCTGAAAGCCAGCCTGGATGCCGAGGCGGGGGGCAAGGCTGGCGCCGAACTGGTCGCCAATCTGGGCGCGCTGTATGACTATGTCAGCCAGCGTTTGCTGTTTGCCAATCTGCGCAACGATCCCGCGCTGCTCGATGAGGCGGACCGGCTGTTGGACAACATCAGCGCCGCATGGCGTGACATTGCCCCGCAGCAACCCGGCGACGCGGCGCACGCAGCCATTGCGCCCGCGACGGCCCGTCTGTCCACAGGAGCCTGATGTGAGCACGCAAAGTGAAGTCATGCACTGCTACGAGCAGATCGCGCCATTGACCGAACGCATGCTGATGCTGGCGCGCGCCAGACAGTGGGGCGTGCTGCCGGCGCTGGAGGCGCAATGCAGCGACATGGTGGAGCGTCTGATGGCCATCGAGGACCAAGAGACGCTGGACGCCGCGCAGTCGGGGCGCAAGTACCTGCTGCTGAGCCGGATCACGGCCAATTACGCCGAGATTCGCAGCCTTGTTTTGCCGCAGTTGGCCAAGCTGGGGGCGGTGATGAAGGACCAGTCGCAGCGGCAAAGCCTGCACCAGGCTTATGGTCAGACGGACGATGTCCCATGAGTGGCCTGACGCCTCTGGTCGACACCCTGTTGGCCACGAGGCTGGCGCAGCGCCTGGACCTGCTGCCGCTGAAGTCCGAACCCGAGATTGCCAGCCCTGGGTCCGTGATCCGGGTCAAAAAGGTGGACAACGAGCTGCATTTGCCGTCGCGTGCCGGGCTGCAGCAGCCAGTGGGGGTGGGGCTGTTAAAAAGCGGCGCAACTGGCCACGGCCAGGGCCAGGGGCCGGCGCGTGCCGGAGAGGCCGTCACCTTGAGTGTGGCGGCGCGTGCGGTGAGTGCGATTCTGGCCAGCCAGGACGGCGCGAGCACCAAGATCACCGGCACCGAACCGCTGTGGTCGGCCGCGCAATCGGTACAGGCACCCCTGCTCGCGGCAACACTGGCTGCTGCAGTGGCCAATTCCGGCCTGTTTTACGAATCGCACCTGGCCCAATATGCGGCCGGTACGCGCCCGCTGGCGCAACTGGCGCAGGAACCGCAGGCTCGCCTTGGCGCGGCGCCGTCGGGTGCGCAGGCCGAGGCGCCGCCCGACCCTGACCTGCCCCTGCCTGCCGCAGGGATGCGCGCAGTCGTGGCCAGCGCGGGGCAGGGCGCCGTGGCCGGCGCGGGGCAGGGCGCCGTGGCCGGCGCGGCGGCGGCCGACCCGACCGAGGGCCCGCGCCCGGCGGGCCCGGCGGGCGCCATGCCAGCGCCGGTCGCCGAGGCGATCCATCCGGAGGCCATGCCCCTGGTGCGCCAGCAGCTCGAACTGCTGACGCTGCCCCTGTTTCGCTGGACCGGCGAAGCCTGGCCGGGCGCGCCCATGGACTGGGAAATACAGGAAGAACAGGGTGAGCGCCAGGCCGCGGCCGAGCCGCAAGCGGTCGCGGGCGCCTGGACCACGCGTCTGGCCATCCGCTTGCCCGCACTCGGGGCGGTTGACTTGCGTTTGACTTTGGCCGGCAGCACGCTGCGGGTGCATCTGGCCGCACGCGAGTCCGCCACGGTGGCGCTGCTCACTGAAGGCGGCCATGCATTGCCCCCGCGCCTTGGCGCCTTGGGTCTGCAACTGGCCGAATTGCAAATTGGCGCACTGGCGGACGCACCCTTGCTGGCGTCATAAGAAAATGGCCAGTCCGCCAGCAGAGCGGCCCAGTGCCGTCGCGCTCTCGCATGCAGCCCGGGACCAGGCCCCCATCGTCGTGGCCAAAGGCTATGGCGACGCCGCCGAAGCCATCATCCGGTGTGCCCGTGAACATGGCCTGTATGTCCATGCCGCGCCGGATCTGGTCAAGCTGTTGATGCATGTCGATCTGGATGCCCGCATACCGCCCCAGTTGTATGTGGCAATAGCCGAGATATTGGCCTGGTTATATCAATTTGAAGCGGTTTCATCTGCACAACACAATGAAGGCGATGATTAGTCGATCAAATCAAAAAAACAAAGTCACGGGGCCCCAAATCATGATTGATGAATTGAAAAACAAACCCTATCTCACCCCCATTGAAGTTGCCCAATGGATGATGGTTTCGCCGGTCACCGTCCGTGGCTGGGCCCAAAAGGGCTTGTTGCAGGCCGAGGTCACGCCCGGCGGGCACCGTCGGTTTCGTTATGAAGAAGTCGCGCGTTTCGCGCGCCAATGGAACCCGCGCGGCCACAAGGGGCCGCTGAGGGTGCTGATCGTGGACGACGACCGGGCGGTCATTGGTTTTTTAAAGGAGTTGCTCGAAGGCGGGAAGCATCCGGTCGTGGTGGAGACCGCCTCTGACGGCTTCGAAGCCGGACGCAAGGCCCATACTTTTTCGCCCGACATCGTGCTGCTCGACCTCATGATGCCGGGCATCAAAGGTGACGAAGTGTGTCGCCAGATCAAGCAAAAACCCGGTCTGACCCCTGTGCGCGTGATTGCCATGAGCGGCTATCTCAGTGCTGAAAATGAAGCGCAACTGCTGGCCGCCGGTGCCGATGCCTGTCTTTCCAAGCCGATTGACACGGCCCGCCTGTACAAAGTGATGGGGCTGGAACGACTCTGAAACGCTTGCGCTTTGGTATCATTGATATACAATGGGTGCATTGGTGGTTATTAATGGAGATATATCAAATGGCAAACGTGAATGTAAGAAATCTGCCCGATGAAGTGCATCGGGCCATCCGGATCCAAGCCGCCCATCATGGCCGCAGCACCGAGGCGGAAATCCGCGACATTCTGGAGCGGGCAGCCAAGCCGGAGGGGCGCGTGAAACTTGGCTCGTTTCTGGCCTCTATCGCTCGCGAGGCGGGCGGCCTGACTGATGAAGAAGTCGCCATCTTCGAGAGCGCGCGCATCAAGTCTCCGGCCCGCGCAGCGAGTTTTGAATGATCCTGCTCGATACCAACGTGATTTCGGAGCCGCAGCGCCGGGAACCCAATGCCCGCGTCCTTGACTGGATCGACGCGCAAGCGCTGGAAACGCTCTACCTGTCCGCGATCACGGTAGCCGAGCTGCGTGCGGGTATCGCGCTGATGCCGGCAGGAAAGCGCCGGGACCGCCTGCATGAGAACCTGGAAAAGCGCTTGCTGCCGATGTTCGCCAACCGGGTGTTGCCGTTCGATATGGCTTGCACAAAGGCTTATGCCGAGCTGCTGGCCACGTCCCGCGCTGCCGGCTTGGCCGTTGAAACGGCCGATGCCTTCATTGCAGCCGTTGCCCTGACCAACGGCTTCGCCGTCGCCACCCGTGACACCAGCCCTTTTGAGGCTGCCGGGCTGAACGTCATCAACCCTTGGGAGGCACGGCAATGAACCCGTGCCAGCAGGACGCCGCCGCCTATCACCGTTGGCTGACCACCGGGATTCAGGCGGCCATTAACGACCCCCGGCCAGGTATTCCGCACGATGCAGTTATCAAATGACCGCTCCGGGCGCGTGCCGGCGGCGGCCGAAAAACATGATCCTGAACCGCTACCTTGCCATGACTTGTTGAAGGTCGTGAACGAGGTGCTGGCGGCAAAGAACCCTGAAATAGCGTCGCATTTAAACGCTAAAAACCATTTGTTCCATTTAAACGACAAAACCGATCAAACCGATCAAACCGATGGAAACACTTTCTTTAACCTGTTGCACTCGCTCACAAGAAAACAAATCTGGATGCATCGGAGCCGTGGACAGATGGCCATTGTCGAGTGGATGAGTGGCAAATGGATGACGGTTTGAATGAACGCTCTTACAAAGAGCAAAGTGTCAAGGATGAAGGAGTGCGCAATGGTTGAGAACGCTACCGCCAACGAGATTGGTGATTTGAATTTGACGTATCTGCTGCTGGCGCAACGCCTGGTGAAAGAGGATGTTGCGACCGCCATGTTCCGCCTGGGCATGAGCCGGGAACTGGCCGATCTGCTCGGCAACCTGTCGTTGTCGCAAACGGTCAAACTGGCGGCGTCGAGTCTGCTGTTGTGCCGCTTCAGGTTTGACGAACAGTCGATGCTGTCGGCGCTGGCGCTTGACGGCAAAAGTGCGGCCCTGCAGCAGGCGCACACCGCCATTCTTCTTTCCGGACAGCGTGTCGAGGCGAACCGATGAACTGCCGCCTGGCGCGGCCAGCACAGACAGCGCACCTGTCTTTTGGGCTGGCCCGACATGGTTGCTAAAAGCGTCGTTCGCGAAGCGCGGGAAATTCATCTCGCGATGGACTTGATCAAGCTGGGCGCGCGCCTGCAGTTCCTGGAGGCGGAAACCAGCCTGAGCCGGGACCGACTGATCAAGCTCTATAAAGAAATCAGGGGGGAGTCGCCGCCCAAGGGCCTGCTGCCCTTTTCCACCGACTGGTTCATGACGTGGCTGGCCAACATTCATGCGTCGATGTTCTACAACATCTACCGCTTCATGGTGACGCAAGGGGAGTGCACGCGGATTGAAGCCATCATCAAAAGCTATCGGCTCTATCTGGAGCAGGTCAAGCTGCAGGACAGCGAGCCGGTCCTGGACTTCACCCGGGCCTGGACCCTGGTGCGATTTTTTGACAGCGACATGTTGCAGTTGAGTACCTGTACGCGTTGCACGGGTCAATTCGTCGCGCATGCCTACGATTCGCAAAGCAACTACGTGTGTGTTTTGTGTCGGCCGCCATCACGCGCTGGCAAGACGCGCAAGGTCAAACAGGACATTGGCGAAGTTGTCACCCCGATAAAGCCCGGTAAAGCTGCCATTTCATCGTCGCAGTGGCTGGCGGATGTGATGCATGGGGCGCGTGCCTGAGATGCAACAGCTTCGTCTGTCGTTTTGCTCTTTCAAGTTTTTCAGCGGGAATGCGTGGTGCTGGTAATTGTTGGCTATCTGGTTGTGCTGGGGTCGGTCTTTGGCGGCTATGCGATGATGGGCGGAAATTTCGGGGTGCTGTTTCAGCCCCTCGAATTGCTGATCATTGGCGGCGCTGCGGTGGGCGCTTTTGTTGTGGGCAACGACGCCAAGACCATCCGCGCCACGGTGAAAGAGTTACCCAAACTGCTCCGCAGCACAAAAAAACACGACAAAGCCCTTTACATGGAGCTTCTCGCCCTGCTGTATGTGCTGCTGGCGAAAGGCCGCAAGGACGGCATGATGGCGCTGGAGTCCGATGTTGACGATCCGCAGAACAGCGCCATTTTCACGTCGTACCCGATGATTCTGGAGGATCCACGTGTGCTGGAGTTCCTGACCGACTACCTGCGCCTGATTGTCAGCGGCAACACGGACGCGTTCGAAATCGGCGAGCTGATGGAGCACGAACTTGAAACCTACAAGCACGAGGCGGAAGTTCCGGCCCACAGCCTGGCACGGATCGGCGATGCGCTGCCGGCCCTTGGCATTGTGGCGGCCGTGTTGGGTGTGGTGCATGCACTGGCGTCCGCCGATTTGCCGCCCTCGGAAATGGGTCAACTGATTGCCCACGCCATGGTGGGCACGTTCCTCGGCATCTTGCTGGCCTATGGTTTTGTCTCGCCACTGGCCACCCTGGTCGAGCACAAGGTGGCTGAATCCCTGACGGTCTACCAGTGCATCAAGGTCACCCTGATGGCCAGTCTGAATGGCTACGCGCCGCAGTTGGCGGTGGAATTTGGCCGCAAAATCCTGTATTCGAATACACGGCCCTCGTTCACCGAACTGGACGCGCACGTCCGTGACGTCAAGAGCCACCGAAGCAAGCAGGCGTGAGTTGTCATGAGCGAAGCGCGACGCCCGATTATTGTCATCAAGCGCCCTGTCAGTGCCGCGGCCCATCATGGCGGTGCCTGGAAGATCGCCTATGCCGACTTCATGACGGCCATGATGGCGTTTTTTCTGGTCATGTGGCTTTTGTCGATATCAACACCGGTGCAGTTGGCTGGCATCGCGGAGCAATTCAAAATGCCCCTCAAGGTGGCGCTCAGCGGGGGCAAGAAAAGCGGTACCAGCACCAGCGTGATCCCGGGCGGCGGCACCGATCCGACGCATGCCGACGGGGAAGTCAAGCTGTCCGATTCGGACACTGAAGCCCAGGACCTCCAGCGCCAGGACCTCCAGCGCCAGGATCAACTCAAGCAGCGCCTGGGCGACATGATCGAAGCCACCCCCCTGCTCAAATTGTTTCGTCCGCAACTGCTCCTCGACATCACGCCTGAAGGCCTGCGGATCCAGATTGTCGATAGCGGCAACCGGCCCATGTTCGATCGTTCCAGTGCCATTGTGATGCCTTACATGCGCACCATCCTGCGCGCCATCGGCCCGGTACTGAACGAACAACCCAACAAGATCACCTTGTCCGGACATATTGACAGCACGCTGTACCCGCAGGGCGACAAGTCCTATAGCAACTGGGAGCTGTCGGCTGACCGGGCCAACGCGTCGCGACGCGAACTGATTGCCGGCGGCATGCAGGATACGAAAGTGCTGCGCGTCATGGGCGTGGCGTCGAGCATGCCATTCAGCCAGGAAGACCCGCTGGCGCCGAGCAATCGCCGTATCAGCATCGTGGTGCTCAACAAGCGGACGCAAGCGCAAATAGAACGTGCCAATGCCGCCAATGCCGCCAATGCCGCCAATGCCGCCAAGACCAACAGCCGACCAGCCGGCGCAACGCTGCCCGTGTCGGCGGCGATGCCCGCCGTGGCCGACCCCGCTGGCCGGAATTGAGCCAGCAGGCAGCAAATTACCAGCAAGAAAGATGCACCCACCATGGATATCAGCCAGTTTTACCAAACTTTTTTCGAAGAGGCCGATGAGTTGTTGGCCGAAATGGAGTTGCTGCTTCTGGGCCTGGATTTGCAGGCACCGGACAGCGAGCACCTCAATGCGATTTTTCGTGCCGCGCATTCGATCAAGGGGGGTGCCGCCACCTTCGGCTTTCTTGCACTGACCGACACCACCCACCTGCTTGAAAATTTGCTGGATCGGGCGCGCCATGGTCAATTGACCCTGAACACAAAAATGATGGATGCCTTTTTGGAGACGAAAGACGTGTTGCAGAAACAAATGGGTGCTTATCGGACTGGCGCCGAGCCAGAGCCCGAAATGGTCGAGCGAATTTGCGCGGTGCTTCGGCAACTGGCGCTGGAGGCAAGTGCCGACTCGGCTGTCACAGCGGCCGCGGTGCCAGCGCCGGTCGCCCTGCCTGTGACGCAACAGCTTGCGGAGCCGGACGCTGCCGACGCACAGGGTCCCACGCTGAAAGTGCACATTTCCAAAGTGATGGAGAGCGACCGCAAATTGCTGGGCGAGGAGTTGCGCAATCTGGGTCGTGTGGTGGGGGAAAGCCAGACCGATGACAGTCTGACCCTGTGGCTGGAAACGACCTGCGATGCCGATGACATCATTGCCGTGTGCTGTTTCATCATCGATAGCGATCAGATTGAAATCAGCACCGAGCCGGCCGTCGTCCCCGAAGCCGGCGCGGCAACGCAGAGCCCGCCTCAGCCGGAAAAGCCGCTGGTTGCCGCGGCCAGCGCCGCCGAGCCGCCAAGGACGACTCCCGCCGCAGCGGCGGCAGCGCCTGGCAACGGCAAAGAGTCAGGCTCCATCCGCGTGGATGTCGAAAAGGTTGACCAGATCATCAACCTCGTTGGCGAACTGGTGATCACCCAGTCCATGTTGACGCAGACCGTAGCGATGCTGGACCCGGTGCTGCACGAGCGTCTGCTCAGCGGCATGGGGCATCTGGAGCGCAACGCCCGCGATTTGCAGGAGTCGGTGATGTCGATCCGGATGATGCCGATGGACTATGTGTTCAGCCGCTTCCCGCGTCTGATCCGCGACCTGTCGGGCAAGTTGGGCAAGCAGGTGCAGTTGGTGACTGTCGGCAAGGAGACCGAGCTGGACAAAGGTCTGATCGAACGCATCATCGACCCGATCACCCACTTGGTGCGCAACAGTCCGGACCACGGCATTGAAGGGCCGCAACAACGTGCCCTGGCGGGCAAGGACCCGACGGGGCGGCTGACGCTGTCGGCACAGCATCAGGGCGGCAGTATCGTGATCGAGGTCAAGGACGATGGCGGCGGCCTGAACCGGGAGAAAATTCTGGCCAAGGCGATCGAGCGGGGCATGGCCATCAGCGAAACCATTTCCGATGACGAAGTCTGGCAACTGATTTTTGCGCCCGGCTTTTCCACGGCAGATGAAGTGACCGATGTCTCCGGACGTGGGGTCGGCATGGATGTGGTCAAGCGCAACATCCATGAAATGGGTGGGCATGTCGAGATCGCGTCCACGCCAGGCAAGGGCTCGAGCATCAAAATCGTGCTGCCCCTGACGCTGGCCATCCTCAATGGCATGTCGGTCAAGGTGGGCAAGGAGATCTACATCCTGCCTTTGAATTACGTCATTGAATCCTTGCAGCCGCAAGCCAACGCGATTCACATGATCAATGCCGACGAGCAGGTCATGCATGTCCGGGGCGAATACCTGGCACTGGTCGAGTTGCACAAATTTTTTGAAATTCCCGATGCCGTGTGCCAGCCGACGGAAGCGATCGCGGTCATTGTGCAAGCCGAAGGCACGCGCTTTGCGTTGCTGGTGGATCAGCTGGTGGGCCAACATCAGGTGGTGGTGAAGAACCTTGAAACCAACTACCGCAAGGTCCCGGGCATTTCTGCGGCGACGATCCTGGGCGATGGCAATGTGGCCCTCATCATCGATGTGGCCGCCATGAAGCGGGTGAGCCGCGAGAAAGCCAGCATGCCGGCTTGAGACTTTGTGGGTCAGACCACTCGCGCAGCGATATGCTCTGACTCCAGGCTTGAGACTTTGTGGGTCAGACCACTCGCGCAGCGATGTGCTCTGACCCCAGGCTTGAGACTTTGTGGGTCAGACCACTCGCGCAGCGATGTGCTCTGACCCCAACTGATTAGTTGCGTGCCCTGCTCGCCAGTTCGAGCGAGGTGATCATGCGCTGCAATTCGGTCGCTCTCGATTTCGGAAAATTCTCGAAACGGCAGCCGAGATGGTAGAGCGGACTACCGGGGTTTCTGATATTTTTCAGATACGTGATTTTCAGATCAATCTGCATCATGCCTATCTTGCGGCAATCCAGCACAGCCTGGGTCAGGAGGGTGCCAATCGGCAGCACTTCCAGGGCGGCATCCCTGGAGCGCAGGCCCACGCCGCCGAGCGACAGGTCGAAAATTTCAAGGGTGATCTGGCGGCGGTCGGGCAGTGTCGCAATGTAGCGATAGGGGTCCTTGAGCGGGGTCTCGACCCGGAAAAAATCGCGCCGCTGCATCCGGTACAAGCTCTCGGGAAGCGGTGATCGAAAGGCAAAGGAACCTTCGAACAGATGCTGTGTCGGCTGCCCGCCCACGAACTGGATGCGGACCCCCCCCTGCGTGGCAGAGAAATAATTGGCGTTCGATTCCAGCAGGGAGCGGTTGTAGATCGGCTCGCTACTGCCGTCGTAAATGAAAAAGCCGGCCTCCTGATCCACGTCCAGGATGCGCGTCACGATCCGGTGCGGACGATGGCTGCATGTCACGGTGAGGAATTCCTTGCGGCGCATCAGTTGCTGCAACACGTTGCCGATGGCCTTCGGATGCGCGATACGGTAATCTTCGAGCGGGGCAAACACGTCGATCAAGGGGTGTGAAATTGTGGTGTCCATGGTCAGTAGCTGGTGTCGTTTCCCGGAGGCGGGGGTGCTATTGTGGCAAAGCTTTCGTTTCATCACCTAAAGCCGGATTTTCCTGGCTGCCCTGGGCGATGGCTTGCCTGGGCGGGACGCGCATGAGCTCGGTCAGATCGCCGGACTGCATGGCCTTGGCAAACAGCCAGCCCTGAAAGGTCTCGCATCCCTGCTGGCGCAAAAAAACCAGTTGCGCCTGGGTTTCCACGCCTTCGGCGATCAGGGTCATGCCCAGGCTTTGCGCCAAGGCAATGATCGCGCGGGTGATGGCCGCGTCGTTGGCATCATGCAGCACGCCATCCATGAAACGCTTGTCGATCTTGAGCTTGTGCACAGGCAGGGACTTGAGGTAGGCCAGCGACGAATAGCCGGTGCCAAAGTCGTCCAGTGCCACGCGGCAGCCCAGCGCCACCAGGGCATCCAATTGCTCGCGCGCCTGTTCCGGGTGGGTCATCGCGACCGTTTCGGTGATTTCTATGTCGAGCCACTGTGCCTGCGCCCCGGTGCGCAGCAGGGTCGCGCGCACTTTTTCAGGCAGGTCATGCTGGCGAAATTGTTGTGCCGACACGTTGACGGAGACGCACAGCGGCGTGCCGGCTTTCATCCAGGCCGCAATTTGGGTGCATGCGGTCTCCAATACCCAGTCGGACAAGGGCAGGATCAGGCCCGTCACCTCGGCCACAGGAATAAACCGCGCCGGCGGCACCTGTCCCAGCTCGGTGTCGTGCCAGCGCAGCAAGGCCTCGGCACCCACGATGGCGCCGGTCTGCACATCCACTTGCGGCTGGTAATGCAACTGCAATGCCCCCTGTTCAAGGGCTTCCTTGAGTCGGGTGTGCATCACCATGTCTTCGTGCACCTGGCGGTCCAGTTCTGCGCAATACAGCTTGAAATTGCCACGCCCGTTCGCCTTGGCATCGTACATGGCCAGGTCGGCATAACGCAGCAGGGTTTCGCTGTCTGACGCGTCGTCCGGGTAAAACGCGATGCCGATGCTGGCGCCGGAGTACACGTTCTGCTCCTCCAGGCGATAGGCAGCCTGGAGCGCCAGCAGGAGTTTGCGGGCCACGTTGGCCGCTTCGTCCATATCCGCCATGTCAGTCAGCAAAATGGCGAACTCGTCGCCTCCCATGCGTGCCAGCATGTCGTTCTCGCGCAACAGTTGGCGCATGCGCTGACTCACCTGCACCAGCAAGACATCGCCGCTGGCATGGCCATAACCGTCGTTGACATTCTTGAAATCATCGAGGTCCAGGAACATGACCGCCATGTGCAGCCCCGAGCGCTTGGTCTGTGCCATGGCCTGTTTCATTTGCAGGTGAAACAGCCAGCGATTGGGCAGGCCGGTGAGTTCATCGTGGGTGGCCTGGTATTTGAGGGATTCCTCAAACTTCTTGCGCTCGGTCAGGTCGCGGATGTAGGCAATGGCATGGTGTGCGTCCTCGTCTTTCCAGTGCCCCAGGGAAATGTCCACGGGCAGCATCTTGCCGTCGCGGCGCAACAGTTTCAGATCGATCAGACCCATGGCACGGGACTGCGGCGCCATGAAATAATTGAGCATCGACTGCGCATGGCTGGCGCGCATTTGTTCCGGCAAAAACAGGCTGACATTCTGGCCGACCAATGCATGCGGCGCATAGCCGGACAGTGCTTCCATGCCGGGGTTGGCCATCAGGATACGGCCGGTTTGGTCAACCCACAAAATGCCATCGGGCGAGGCACTGAGGGTCACCTTTTCATGCTGGTACTGTGCCGACAACCGCTCCAGGGGTCGGCGCAGGGCCTCGTTGAAAGTCGCATGGGACAAATACAGATAGGCCGCCACCTTGTACAGGTGGCCCAGCAAGTTGGCGCCATCCTTGTCGATGATGCCGAGCATCGTGAAAAACAGTTCGGAGACGGCTGACAAGGCTGCCGCCAGGCCAAGGGCCATGATGCATTCACGGGCCAACACCACGCGGCGCTGCCATAGCGCCAGCACGGTGGCGAGATTGATGGCGATGATCAGCCATTCGAGGCCGATTTTCAGGGGGGTCAGCCCCTGCCCCGGAATGAACAGCGCCGGCACGAGTTCGGGCCTGGCCAGACCGACATAGGCCAGCCCGCCGACCACCGCGAGCACCAGGGCCAGGGCCAGTCGCTTGCCCTGATGGCTGACCTCCGGGACCGAGGGCACCAGCACATAGGTCAGCAGGGCACTGGCGGCCAGCAGACGCGCGGCGAGCCAGAAATAAATGGATTTTTGGGGGCTGTTGGCCGTCAAGAGGTCGGGCATGCCGACATAGGCCACGGTGTGCAGTAAGTCGAGCAGGCCGACTCCCAGGAAGGCCAGGCCGAGCAGCACCACAGCCCCTTTGCGCGTTGACAGGATGGCGCGGTAGCCGGTTACAAAGATCAGCATCGCGATCACCACGGCGAACAATTCAGCAAGCGTGTGCAAAAGCAAAAATATCTTCGGCTCGATCACGACCTGCCGCGACGGATGTGACACCCACCACAGCAGCGGCAGGGCCAGCGCCAGAAGTATCAAGCCTGCGGCGCTTTGATAAGGGTGCTTGTGTTGTTGCTGCATGGCTGTGGCTTCACTGTTCTTGGCGCCCCTCCCGGGAGGTCGGCATTGTGATTTGGGCTTGATTTTCCTGTCTGCAGCTTCAGGCCGAAAACACCTTGACGGCATTCACCAGGCGTTGCGCCCGCTCGCTCAGCTTGCTTGCGGCCACGCTGCCCTGCTCGACCATCGCGGCATTTTGCTGGGTCATCTGGTCGAGTTGGGCAACCGCTTGACCGACCTGTGAAATGCCAATGCGCTGTTCCTTGGAGGCGACGGTGATTTCGGCAATCAAGTCATTGACACGCTTCACCTGATTCACCATTTCGGTCATGGTCTGACCGGCGTCGGCAACCAGGCGCGAGCCGCTTTCAACCTTTTCCACCGAATCGTCAATCAGGACCTTGATCTCCTTGGCCGCCGTTGCAGAGCGGCCGGCCAGACTGCGCACTTCGCTGGCCACGACGGCAAAACCGCGCCCCTGTTCGCCGGCTCGGGCCGCCTCGACGGCGGCGTTGAGGGCCAGGATGTTGGTCTGGAAGGCGATGCCGTCAATGACGCCGATGATGTCGGCAATCTTGCGGCTGGAGGCCGAGATCAGGACCATCGTGGACACCACATTGGCCACTGCCTCACCGCCCTTGATGGCCACCTGGGTGGTGGCATTGGCCAGCTGGCTGGCCCGTTGCGCCGTGTCGGAATTCTGCCGCACGCTCGCGGTTTGCTGTTCCATGGCGGCCGCTGTTTCCTCCAGGTTCGAGGCGGTCTGTTCGGTCCGGCCCGACAGGTCCTGGTTCGAGGTGGCGATTTCCTGGCTGGCCGCCTGGACGCTGCTGACCTGCTCGTAGACGTCGGCCACCAGCGACTGCAAATTGAGTCCGGCCTGCGTGATGGCGCGCGCAATCATGCCGACCTCGTCGCAACGGTTGAAGTTCAGGCTCTCGCCGGCTTCACCGCTGGCCACCTGTTGCGCCACATTCAGGATCTTGCCCAGCGGCGCAGTAACCTGTGCTTCGATGAACCAGTCGGCCAGCAACAGGCTGGCTGCCACGGCGGCGCCCATGGCGGCCAGGGCGATGCCGCCCAGGCCGGACTGGGACAGGGCGGCGCCCATGGCTACACCCACCAGCAGCAGCGGCAGGCGTACGCGCCAGGCCGTGGGCAGCAATTGCAGCGCACTGGTCCAGCGCATCAGGCCGGTGCGCACGATCAGGCCGCAATGGAAGGCCAGCCCCGCAGCGCGCCCTTCCCTGAATCGACGGTACAGCGCTTCGGTGGCTTCGATTTCTGCGCGCGACGGCTTGGTGCGCACCGACAGATAACCCACGAGCTGGCCATTGCGGCGCATTGGCGCGGCATTGGCGCGCACCCAGTAATGGTCACCGTCGCTGCGGCGGTTCTTGACCAGCGCGGTCCAGGACTGCCCGTCTTTCAGGCTGCGCCACATGTCGGCAAACGCTTCGACCGGCATGTCAGGGTGGCGCACCAGATTGTGCGGCTGCCCGATCAGCTCGTCGGCGGAATAACCGCTGGTGCGAATGAATGCCGCGTTGGCATAGGTAATATGGCTGGCGGTGTCGGTGGTGGACAACAGCGTCTCATTGTTGGGGAACTGGTATTCACGCTGCGTTACCGGAAGCTTGGTTCTCATTTCTGCTTTCCTTTTGGTCATGACGGTCCATCACTGTTCAGACGGCCAGCTCTTCAATCAAGCCCATGTCGGCACTCAACATCAGCTTGTCGATGTCAACCAGAATCAGCATGCGCTCATCGCGCGTGCCCAGACCCATCAGATCGTCGGTGTCCCGCACTGCCCCATCCCGGGCGCCGACTTGATGCGCTCCGGCGTATTGGCGATGCGCGGCATCGGTGTCGTAAGCCCCGCAACTCCTGCACCTTCTGGACGTCAATGCCGTACGCTTCCTGCCCCAGGGTGAAGGCCGGAAACTCCAGTGACTGAGTGCTGCCAGAGCCAGCGGGCATGAGCGTGGCGGCTGGACTGGGCTTGCTGGTTGTCGCGTGCATGCGCACTCCTTTAAATATGGGTGATCACCCCGGTCGGGCGCCGGTACCGACCGGGCCTGAACAAGCAGGATGTGCCTTCTTATGTATCGGCAGGTTCCCGAAAAATTTTAGGAATAACCCACGCAATCGTCATTTAATGGGCTCACAAGAAACAAAACTTTTTAACGAAAAACAAATCTGGATGCATCGGAGCCGTGGACAGATGGCCGTTGTCGAGTGGATGAGTGGCAAATTGATGACGGTTTGAATGAACGCTCCTACAAGAAAGATGGCGCTCCAGCATGGCACCGGGTAACTTGTGGGAGGCCCGCCCTCGGGCCGATGGCTGTTGGGGGGCAATCGCGGCGAGGGCGCCGCTCCCACAGGGCGCCGCTCCTACGCGGTGGCTGATGGGTTGTTCTTGTGGGAGGCCCGCCCTCGGGCCGATGGCTGTTGGGAGTCGATCGCGGCGAGGGCGCCACTCAAGCCGTGGCTTGGCTTGCATGTTGCTTGCGCTTTGCGTCAATCACTGCCTGGGCTTTTTTCATGACGCTCTTGTGCGTCACATTGGGCCGGGTGTCGGCCAGCGATTCCGCCGC
>JALNWC010000011.1 GCA_023231075.1 Rhodoferax sp. | reverse complement strand
CGGCAAAAAGCGTTGAAGCGGTTGAAGCCCTGCTGCCTTGGAATTTACGTATAACAGATTTGGTGCACAAAACAGCCCAGTGATTTACTGGGGTTGCTGGAGCGCTTACCATAAACCAGGCTCGATATGCCCCAATGGCACCATCGATTAGCCCATGACGCTACTCGACGTTATTCGTTCAGGCAGCCTGTCTTAACGCATGCTCGAGGTCCGCAATCAGGTCGTCCGGATGCTCAATGCCCACGCTGAGCCGGATCAGCCCTTCGGTAATTCCGTTTTGGGCTCGTGCCTCAGCCGTGACAAAGCTGTGCGTGGTGCTCGCTGGATGGCAGGCCAGACTGTCCACGTCACCCAATGAGACCGCCTGGGTGAATAGCTGGAGCTGGTTCAGCATAGTCGCAGCCGCAGAGCGCTCATTGCGCACCAGCTCGAAAGCCACCATGCCGCCAAAACCGCCCTGCAACAGGCGCCGCGCCAGCGCATGCTGCGGGTGACTGGCAAGACCCGGGTAATGCACCACCCGCACCGCAGGGTGGCCCGCCAGGAAATGGGCCACCGCCGCGGCCCCCTCGCAGTGCGCCGCCATACGCAACGGCAGCGTCTTGATGCCGCGCAGGAATAAAAACGCCTCCTGCGGCGACAGGTTGCCACCCACATGGCTAAGGCCGGTCTTGCGCACCGATGCGACCAACGCGACCGAGCCTGCCACGATGCCGCCCGTGGCGTCACCATGCCCACCCAGGTACTTGGTCATGGAATGCATCGCCAGGTCGATGCCATGCTCCAGTGGCCGCGCCAGGCACGGCGTGCAGAAAGTGTTGTCGGCCACCGTGAGCACGCCGCGCGCTTTGGCAATGGCGGCCACTTCAGCCAGATCATGCAGGCGCAGGCTGGGATTGGTCAGCGTCTCCACCCACACCATGCGTGTAGCCGGTGTGAGGCTGGCAGCCAGGCCCTGCTGCGTGGCGTCCACAACCCGGATGCCAAAGCGCTCACCCAATTGGCGAAAAAGCCCCTCGGTGCCGCCATACAGCGGCCCGAGGAATGCTATTTCATCCCCCGGTTTGAGCAGCCCCAGCAGCACTGAAGACGTGGCCGCCGTGCCGCTGGCAAAAGCCACTGCCGCCTGCGCGCCTTCCAGGTCGGCCATCTTGGCCTCCAGCGCCGCCACGGTGGGGTTGGCAAAGCGGCTGTAACGGTAGCCCGGCGCCTCGCCCGCGAAGATGGCGGCGCCCTGCTCCAGCGTGCCATAGCCAAAGGCGGTCGTCTGGCTGATGGGCGTGGCAATGGCGCCGGTGCCCGGGTCAGGGTGCTGCCCGGCATGGACAGCCCGGGTGCGAAGGTGGGTCATAAGAAGGGCCTCTGGGTTCATGAATGTTCTTCGGCAACAGGGGCAAGCGAACGCAGCAAGTCAAAACGCCGCAGCAGATCGAGCAGCAGGCCAATAAATGCAAGGCTCCAGGCCACCAGCGCCACGATCAGAAATAGTCTCGGCAAAAATTCCAGAAGTTCAAATTCCATCGCGTGCAACATTTGGTGGGTGCAGGTTGCGTACATGCCGAGCGGGAACACCGCACCCCAGTACAGCGGGTCGTAGCGCATCGGAAAACGCTTGTAAACGTGGCGCCAGATGCTCAGCAATACCAGCATCGGAATCCACCAGGTGCCGGTGGCCCAATAGAAGACGGTAAACCCTTTGAGAAAGGGCAGCAAGGACAACAGGAACGGCGCATCGGGCGCATTGATGATCAGCAGCGACCCGGCAAGCGTCGAGATGGCCATGGCGCCCATGTTGATCCAGTAGGGCGGCGACAGGTCCCCCGGCGCGAACCTGAAGAAGGTGTAGCGGTAGAAAATCAGCGACATCATCCAGATGTACAGCATGCCGCCCCACAGCCACATCGACAGCGCCAGAAAGTTCATCTCCAGCCGGTAGGGCTGGGCCACATGCGCCGCCAGCATCGCAGCCAGCACGGCAACCGATTGCGTCGCCACCACCGCCAGCAGCCAGGCGCCGCTGATGCCTTTGTCCAGCGCCGGCTTGTCCTCCTTGACGGTGAAGGCCGTAAAGATCGCATAGGTCAGCCCAAGCCACAACACCAGCGCCACAATCCACAGCAGCAAACCAATGCGGTAGTTGGCTTGCAGCAACACATACTGCGCCCCGAGCACGCCGGTACCCGCCACCAGGGTAAAAAATCCGGGGCCGCGCAAATGATCGATCAAGTCACTGAAAAAGCGCCGGGGAAACCACAGCAGGCGTCCCAGCGTCAGTAGCCACAAGACCACGTACATCACATTGTTCAGGTAGAACAGCGTGCGTGCAAGCTGTGGCCAGCCCTGCAGATGGGCGGCAATGGAGACGATGCCGGTGGCCATCACCAGCCCGAAATACGCCGGTGCCAGGCCGACCAGATCAGTCCGCAGGCGCGTCTGCAATGCGGGCTTGACCGGGCGCTCGCCCGTTGCGCTATCGGTGCTTGGCGAAGTCATCGCTGGTGGGCGACAGGTTGTGATGGAAACGTGATGTGCAGGGGTAAGGTGGCAAAACCCGAAGCCGGATAAACCGCGCTGGTGGGCGGGCGTTGTGCAATCGGGTCGATACCGGTAGTGGCGTCAAGCAGTGCTTGCGCCGCTACCCGCAACTCCATGCGCGCCAGTGGCGCCCCGGGACAGACGTGGATACCCGCGCCGTACAGCAGATTGGCGCTTGCATCGCGGTCCAGCCGGAATGACTGTGGATCGGTGAAGACACGGCCATCTCGATTGGCCGCGACCCAGTTCAGGGAAATACGCTCCCCGGCACCGATGGTGCGCCCGCCGATCTCGACAGCGCGGGTGGTCACGCGCCGGTTCGCCAGCAGCGGACCGTACAGCCGCAAAATCTCTTCAATAGCGTCGGGCAGCAGGGCTCGCTGCGTGCGCACTTGTTGCTGCAAATCGGTGTGTTCCGCCAGATACTGGGCCACAACGCCGACCGCCGCCGCGATCGTGCTGATCTCACCGACCGTCCAGTTGCGCAAGATGCTGATGATTTCTTCGTCGTTTAACGGTCGGCCCTTGACCTGTTGGCGGCTCAAACTGGCGATGACGTCCTGATGGCCCTGGATACCAGCGTCGCAGCGCGGCTGCAGCAACCCCAAGACATAACCCGAAAATTCGTGGGCGATGTCGGCCATGGCCGGCCGATCCTGGGCCAAGGTGGCAGCGTGGTTTTTTTGCGCCCACAATCGCAGCGGCTCGTGCATGCTGGCCGGCCAACCGAGAAACGCGCATTGCACCCGAACCGCAAATGGATGGGCAAAATCACCCATCAGTTCCAGCTCCACGCGACCGCGCAGGGAGCGCACCAGGTCGGCTGCGATGCTGCGGCATTGTGGCTCGAACGCCTGCATGGCTTGCGGCGCGAAATAGCGCTCGATGACGCGGCGGTATTGGCCGTGTTCGGGGGGATCCATGCCGTTCGGAACCGAGAGATTTCGGGAGACCACGCTGCTGAACGTGTCGGGGTCATTCAGAACGCGAACAACGTCCTCGTGCCGAAAGAGCGACCAGCCCAGCAAATCGCTGTAAGCGACCGGGCAACGCTCACGCATCTCATCACAGGCAGCGCGCTGATCGCGCAGCACCGCAGCGGTTTTCGGATCCCAGTCCTGGGAACGCATATGGCTCATGGCTGTTGCCCTTCAGGAAACAAAACTGCCCAGCAAGCCGGCTCACCGACCAGCAAGTCAAGCTCGGCGCTGGCAGGCTTTTCACACGCTTGCGCGTCCATCTGCCGGGCAATGACTTCGGCTGCAGGCGAGAAATAAGCCACCACCTCGCATTGCAGGCGACCTTCGAGTTCATGCCGCGTAAAGACGGCCATGTCCACAGGTCGCGCCGCAGCCGCGAACAAGGGCGGGAATAGGGCCTGGATCTGACTCTTCGATTCGTAAGCCAGAATTCCGTCACCGAGTTGCTTTGAGAACCATCTGTGCATACCTTACTCCTGCGCTGCACCTTGCGTTGAAGGTCCAATTTGAACCACAAAATTGCTGTCAAACAAGGGGTTTTCATTCACCCCGTCTTTCGCATAACCCCGCGGATTGCACACCACCCGCGTACCGTGGAGCATGTAATCAAAACTGTCATGCGTATGACCGTGCACCCACAACTGCACGCGCTGACCGTCAACAAGATGCTGCAGATCGGAAACAAAGCAGCCATTGAGCGGTGAACCGGCAAACCGCGAATGAATACTCTGGCGCGATGGCGCATGGTGCGTGATGACGACCGTCGGCCCCGCATGGGGCTCGGCCAGGCGGCTTTCAAGCCACTGTGCGTCAGCGCGACACAGGGCGACGGCATCATCGGGCGTGAACAGTCTTGGCACGGGCTCGTCCACATGGATTATGCTGAAATCACGCATGAAACGTTGCGCTTCCAGCATTGCCAGCGTACGTTGCTCGCCATCCGTCCAAAGCATGAAATCAGTCCACAGCGTGGTCCCCAGAAAGCGCACCCCTTCGACAATGACTTGATCATTGTCGAGTATGTGAATATTCGTTCCGGCACACAGTTTTTTGAGCTCATCCAAGGTCCCCACGATGCTGCCACCGTAGAACTCGTGGTTCCCGGCAACGTAAAGCACTGGCTTGGCGAATCCCGAGGCCCAGGAAACCGCCTCCTTCGGGCGGGCGATGTCACCTGCCAGAATTACGATATCGGCGTCATTACGGGGCATCTCCAACGCGCCGCAACTGAGATGCAGGTCAGACAGAATATTGAGTTTCATAAGGGACATCAGTCAGCCGGATAACAGACCTGGCTGAATGTCGCCCAGTTTACCCATGTGCATCATAACGTGATGTATTCGCCAGAAAAAAGGGGGATTGAAACTTGCCGGGACTTGTCCTGCCAATCGGCATTGGCGTGCGTCGTCATGAATGGAACGCGATGCCCGCCACGCACGACCGTTTTGGATAAGTGTTGTTGCAGCGATAGCTTACGGTGCATCAACGCTTGAGCTCAGTCCGTTTGGCCGTCACGGACGCCCATTTGTCAGCGTCAGGAAGAGCCGCCTTGGTTCGGGTGATGGTTTTCCACTTTGGCGCGAGTTCTGCATTCAATGCGATGAAGTCCTGCTGGTCGGCGGGTACATCCTCTTCGGCAAAGATGGCGTTGACCGGGCACTCTGGCACACAGACCGCGCAGTCAATGCACTCGTGCGGATCAATGGCCAGGAAGTTGGGGCCCTCACGAAAGGCATCCACCGGGCAGACATCGACACAGTCGGTATATTTGCAGCTGATGCAGGACTCGGTGACAACGAACGTCATGATTTTTCTCCTTCATTCAGGCAGCATGCTCCGGTGGAGCAAGCGGTACGGGTCAAGATGGTGCGTTGTTGTGTGGCTTCAATCGTGGTGGTGGCGCTCACGCTGTCTGGCAGATGCGACCCTGCTGTCGTACTCAGGCAGCCTTGAGCTCAAATACGGTATCGTCCCATGCATGGTCGAGCAGGATGCGCTGCACACGTTGCTGCCACAAGCGTCCAAATTCAATGCGTTGTTCGTCTGTGGCCTGAGCTGAGAGGCAAAGCTGCATCAGGCGCATGGTTTGCGGGTCCCCCGGTACGCGGTGCGGATAGGCTTGGGCCAGCACAACCTGGCCGGTGTCGGTTCGCGTGAAACGAAGCTCGGCCTCGATATCCTCGTTGAACTGCAGCAAACCGCGCCGCACAAACTGGCCACCGATGCCGACAAAGCCGCCGTCGCTGGCGGCCCCGGTGAGCAAGCCCAGCACATTGGCGACCACACCGGCGGTGGCGGTCTCAAGTGGGTCGCGCAAGCTCACCTGGATGGCCCCACGTGTGGGCATGTCGTCGCCATACAAGGTCTTGATGGCGCGCACGCCGAGCCAGTAGGCCGAGGCAACCGTCGGGCAAGAATGGCCGGCTAGCCGCACCGCATCTTCGTAGCCATAGCTCATTAGCCCGCCAGTGACTGATCCGAGTAAATCAGCGAGCGGATCGCGCAGGGTGATGCGCGGCACCTGATCGAAAAAATCAGGGAAATTCATGGGGCTCCTCAAAGACAGGCGAAGTCGATCACGATGGCGCCTGACTCCCGTTGCACGTACTCAATAGAAACGGCATCGCCGTACCGGGCGACGAGTTGGTTCAATAGGGGAATCGGATCGTGGTCATTGCAAAAGCGCATGGTCTCACCGGGTTGCAGTGAATCAAGCGCACCAAAAATGGCGGCATGACGGAAACGCTTGGCAACGCCGCGCGCATCAAACGGATAGATGGATTCGGGGGTGACGTGGTTGGTAGCGCAGGAACTCATGGTGAAACCTCTTGTGGTTGGAAAAAAGTAATGGTCCTGCTGTTCTTGGCGCAGCGGGACTTGTTGCGGGAGAAATCGCTCGCGATTGCCGGGCTGACTGCGCAATGCGCGCGCGAATGGAACAGACAATCGGGAAACATGCTCATATACTTGCATTGTTTTAAAGATGCATTGTAAATACTTCTTAAGACGAAGGTCAATCCCTTAACCCCTGCCGCATTGATGGGATAAACGCTCAGTCATCTGAAGGAACTTTTTCTGACGCCATTCGTTTATGGAATTGAATGATTGATATGCTGACCTCCGATGGTTCCGAAGATGACTGGGTAAGCCGTGCGCGAGCGGGCGACCGGAAAGCATTTTCCGAACTGGTGCGGCGTCATCAAAAGCCGGTTCACCGCTATCTGTTGCGCATGCTGGGGTCGCACGACGATGCGATGGAGTTGACGCAGGAAGTGTTTATCAAGGCTTGGCAGGCGCTGCCGCAGTGGCGGCCCGAGGCTCAATTCCGCACCTGGCTGTTCCGGATCGCGAACAACGCGGCGTTCGATGCCCTGCGGCACCGCAAGTTGATCGAATTCGTGCCGCTGGAGGACTCATTTGATGCGCCCGGTTCCGAGCCCGATCCAGCGCACCAGGCGCAGGTCACGCAGGAGGTGAGGCAACTGGACGTGAGCCTGAAGAAGCTGGCACCGGAACATCGGCAAATACTTTTATTGCGCGAGGTGGAAGAAATGTCCTACGAAGAGATTGGAAGTGTGCTGTCGCTGAACGAGGGGACGGTGAAGTCGCGGCTGGCGCGGGCAAGAGCCGCCCTGATTGAGATTCGTGCAAGGAGTCGGTCATGAGCTCTGCCGAGAAGTGCCCACGAACCGAGGCGATATCGGCCCTGGTCGACGATGAACTGGCCGATCCCGCTCGCGCTGCGCTCGATGCGCATGTCCAGGGCTGCGCGATCTGTGCGCCGGTGCTGGCCGAGTTCAGGCAATTGCACACTACCTTTGCCGCATTGCCCGACGTGACGCCCAACGTCGATTTCGCCTTTCTGGTGGATCGACGCATCGCCGCCGCAGGCGTTCCAACGCCCAAACCAAAGCCGCAGCGCTGGCGTTGGTGGCAGCTCGCACCGGCGACGCTCGGCGGCGCCATCTCGCTTTCGCTCGGCGTCTATCTGGGCGGCACACTGATGCTGGGGTCGCAGATCACGGCGCAACCTGCGGCGCTGCAGATGGCCGCCTTTACCGCAATTCCTCCGGGCGCTTTGTGCCCGGCCCTGCAAGCCTGCAATTCAATGGGTCGCTGACATGAAACGTTACTGGGTTTATCTGCTGCTCGCGATCTCGCTGCTGGTCAATGTGGGCGTACTTGCCGGCGCGTGGTTTCAGGTCTGGCGCGCGCAAGGCGCGAGCGAACTGGCCTTCTTCGGGATGGGTCACGAACGCGTTCCGGACTATTTGAAGCTCGATGGCACGCAAATAGAGCGCTGGCATGCGATGGAGCAAGACTTCGTGAAGGTCCTTAATGATGTCGGCGGCGAAATCCAGATTCACCGCGAGCGTCTGGTGCGCGAGATTTTCTCCGCTCAGCCCGACACGTCGGTCATTGAGCGCGAGCGCGCTGCGATCTTCACGCTGCAGGAGGCGCAGCAGCGCAGCGTTATTGAGCAACTGATCAAAGAGCGCGAGATGTTGAACCCGCAACAGCGGAACGCCCTGGCTGACCTGCTGCTCAAGCAGGATCCACGCAGTACCGCCGGCGCGCAGCAACTGCACGCACGCTGATCCGCATCAGCGTCCATTGCCCGGCCCAGACCGGCCTGATCGGACGCGTCGGCACTGCGGGTCGAAATGAATCTGGAACAAATCTCCAACTGCTTCGTTTATCCAAATAAGGCCCGATCGAATCAAGACCGGGCCTTGATGAGAACGAAGTCCGTTATTGACACTGGAGAGTAACCATCCCCGGCAAAGCCGGGGGCTCTCAAACTGTGAGCCGCTGAAAGCGGCTAGACGGGGTTGCTAACGCGGCCCCAACTCGTCGTGTCACTACTTGGTAGCGCACAAACCGGAATTGACGTGATTTTCTAATTCTGCTAAAGTAGTAACTAATTACTATCTTTAATTTATTCGGAAAGCACCTTTGAATAATCCTACAAAACATCTGCCCGCCGAAGAAAGACGGGTCGTCACCGTTGAAGCCGTCATTGAACTGGCCGGTTCGCAAAACCCGAGCGACATCACGACTGCCGCCATCGCCAAGCACATGAATCTGACTCAAGGGTCGATATTCCGTCACTTTCCAACCAAAGATGCCATTTGGCAGTCCGTCATGGAATGGGTAGCGGATCGGCTGCTCGCGCGGATTGACAGCGCGGCACAAGGCATCGACTCGCCATTGGCGGCGATGCAGGCCATGTTCATGAGTCATGTCGATTTCGTGGTTGAACACCCCGGCGTGCCCCGGATGATGTTCGGTCAATTGCAGAACGCCGACTCCACGCCAGCCAAGCACATGGCCCAGACGCTGACCCAACGCTACGCAGAGCGCATACGGGCACGCGTCGAGCAGGGCAAGACTACCGGCGAGATCACGCTGGAGGTGGACACCCAGGCAGCGGCGACGCTGTTCGTCGGGACCATTCAGGGCCTGGTGATGCAGTCCATGCTTTCCGGCGACATCCAGCGCATGCGCTTTGACGCACCCGGTGTTTTCGCAATTTTTCAACGTGGTTTGAGGAGTAAGCAATGAAGAAATTCCTGTCCACCCCACGATGGATACGATTATGAAACCCTTGTCACGGCTGCTGCTGTTTACCTTTCTTTTTTCCACCGTGAAAGCGGTTGTTGCGGCG
This sequence comes from Rhodoferax sp., assembly GCA_023231075.1. Classification (GTDB taxonomy): domain Bacteria; phylum Pseudomonadota; class Gammaproteobacteria; order Burkholderiales; family Burkholderiaceae_C; genus Rhodoferax. The sequence continues at coordinate 9,549 of JALNWC010000011.1, read as the reverse complement.
GATCCATTGCCCCTATGGGAGGCGATGGAACGTGCCGCGCAATCCAACCCGGCAATCAAAAGCCAGCAGGTTGAAGTCAACAGGCAAACGCTGGAGCAGGACATCGCACGCAGCCAGCATTTACCCAAGGTCGATTTAAACGCTGCTTACACACGTTATGCCTACCCTACCTTCGTTACGCCGATCCGCGAGGCGGGCGTCTTCCCGCCCATGGACAGGGATATTGCCAATATTGGCCTGGCACTGAATCTGCCTCTTTACAGCGGCGGCAAGCTGGTGGCCGGTCAGGCGCTGGCCGCGCACAACCGCGAGGCTTCCATCCAGGCGTTGCGCACCGGTGGGCAAGACCTGCTGTTCAATGTCGCCGCCACCTATGCCAAGGCGCTGCATTTCCTCCAACTCGCAAAGGTGCTGGACGTCCGCATCAAGACGCTGCAGCAGGAGGAAAAGGACATCGGATTGCGTATCCAGCAGGGGCGCGCCGCCCGGCTCGAATTGATCCGACTCCAGACCCAGTTGTCCCAGGCGCGGTACGACAAGGTGTCTGTCATGCAGGCCGAGAAAGATGCGCTGTCGCTGCTGACCGCGTTGCTGGGTGAGCGCGGACCAGCACCGATTCTGTCCGAGCTGGGCACAACTGCCCCGGTTCTGCCGGTTTCGGCTGAAGAGGCGATAGGCCGCGCCTTGCAGCAGCGCCCGGATATTCTCCGGCTTGATGCCTTGGGCAAGGCTGCACAGCAGAAAACCGCCATCGCCCGCGGCGACCGGCTGCCGCAAATCAATCTGGTGACCAAGGTGCAAGAGTCTGCCAGCGGCAACTGGAATGGTTATAACGATTGGCAGATCGGCGTGCAACTGTCCCTGCCGCTGTTTGACGGTGATATTCGCATGCACCGGGTGGATCAGGCAGGTCTTGAACAGCAGCAAAACGCCTTGCAACAGGAAGACGTCCGCAACCGCCTCGCCAGCGACGTTGAACAGGCTTTCGGTGCCCTGTCCGAATCCCGCGCCCGGCTGGAAGCTGCTACCCAGGGAGAAAGCGAGGCCAGTGAAGCGCTGCGCATCGAAACTCTGCGCTACCACAGCGGCGAGAACACCATCACCGACCTGCTCGGCGCCGAATCCGCCCTCTGGTCCGCCACCGCGAGCCGCCTCCAGGCTGGGTACGATATTACCGTAAGCCAGGCGCGCCTGCTGCGCGCCATCGGCGAGCTCGCGCCAGACAGTTTCAGGCCCGCGGTCGCGGACAAGAAATCTGGTGGGGCGCATTCCTCATCCGACATTGACTCGCACACCCTCACCCAATATCTCCCATGGCACCGCTGCGGTATGACCTGCGGCGATCTGGTCGTAGAGGGCATGGCTACCGGCATATCGCCCCGTCCTGGTCTCACCGGTGAAAATCTTCCGGCGTACTCCATCAAGCAAGGAGCAAGGTAATGAACAAAAAAATAGTAATCGTCGGCATTCTGGCCTTGGGCGTTGCTGCCGCCGCACTGTGGTATTTCGCGCCTTGGGCAACGCAGTCGGACGACGGCACGGTATTCGCCTCGGGCACGATGGATGCCACCGAAATCGCAGTCTCCTTCCGCGTGCCCGGCATTTTGCACAGCCGGCCGGTGGCGGAAGGAAGCCGCGTCAAACCGGGCGAACTGCTGGCCGCACTCGACGAGCGCGAGTCTGTCGCCCGGCTGCACCAGGCGGAAGCCGCACAACAGGCAGCGAAGGCGCGCCTTAAAGACCTGGAGCAGGGCTACCGCCCACAGGAAATCGCCGAGGCCCGTGCACAAACCGGCCAGGCCCGCGCCAATCTGACCAACTTGGAAGAGGAAGCCAGACGTTCCGAAGCGCTCTTCCTCGGTGGCGCCACCAGCCAGCAGCGGCGCGACAAGGACCGCACCGCCGCCACAGTGGCGACGGAGCAGCACCGCGCCGCGCAGGCACGGCTCAAATTGCTGCAAAGCGGCTATCGCCCCGAGACCATCAATGCCGCGCGCGCGCAACTCGATGAAACGCAGGCTGGGGTCGCCGCCGCCCGCGTCGCCCTGGAGGATTTGCGGGTAAGCAGTCCGGTGGAGGGCGTAGTCACCCGCAAGCATGCCGAAGTGGGCGAAACCCTGGGCGCTGGGCGTCCAGTGGTGACCGTCACCGACATTTCCAAGCCCTGGGTACGGGTCTACATCCCGGAAAACCAGATCGGCAAGGTGCGCCTGGGCGCTGCCGCCAAGATCAAGATCGATACCTTCCCCGACCGGGAATTCGATGGCCGCGTGAGCTATGTCTCGTCGCAGGCGGAGTTCACCCCCAAGAACGTGCAGACCCAGGAAGAACGGGTAAAGCTGGTATTCGCGGTGAACGTGACCCTGGACAACCGCGACGGCACGCTCAAGCCCGGCATGCCGGCCGATGTTTACATCGCGAATGAGGACGGGGTTGCACAGTGATTCCTGCAGCCAGCTTCGATCATGACAGGCAGATGCTGCAGCGTCTGCAACGGCGTGACCGCTACGCGTTGCTGCTCTATGCATTTTCCGGTGTGGTAATAGTGGTGGCGGGCGAGGCAGCGGCCTTTTATCTGGGCATTGCCGATCGCCATGGATTCATCCCCCTGTTGCTGCGTGGCATTGTTTACCTGCTGCTGACCATGGCGTTGTGGGCAGCCTTGCTGCGCGCCAACCGGCGCCTGGTCACCGGGCTGATGAATGAAAAGCGGCAGGGCTATGAATCGGTCCTGCTCGCCTACGATAGCGCCCTCTCGCTCAAGGACGTCTATACAGGGGGGCACGGACGCAGGGTGGCGCATTACACCCGCTTGATTGCCGGGGCCATGGGCTTGCCGGAAGCCGAGGTGGATTCGGTTAGCGAGGCGGCGCTACTGCACGATCTGGGCAAGATCGGGATCCCCGACCACATCCTGACCAAACCGGAGCATCTCACCAGCGAAGAATTCGCCGTGGTGCAGAAACACCCCGCCGCCGGCGCGGACATTCTCCGCTCCATCCCACAGTTGCGGCGCCATGCCATGGCGGTGCGTCATCACCACGAACGCTTTGACGGCCGCGGTTACCCCGACGGGCTGCGCGGCACGGACATCCCCCTCGCGGCGCGCATTATCGCGGTGGCCGATGCTTTCGACGCCCTCGGAAGCAACCGCAGCTACCGCCGTGGCGTCAGCGCGGACCAGGCGCTGAACATCATCGCCCAGGCTGCGGGCAGCCGTTTCGACCCCGAGGTCGTCGCCGCGATTGCCCGCAAGCCTCTCCGCGAAGCCCTGCTCGCCGCACACGGAGAAATACCATGAACGATATTGCCATTCAGGTCAGCGGCCTTGGCCGCGCCTTCGGTGACATGTGGGCGGTGCGCGGGCTCGATCTTGAAGTGAGGCGCGGCGAAATCTTCGGCCTGGTCGGCCCGGACGGCGCCGGCAAGACCACCACCATGCGCCTGCTGACCGGCATTCTCGCCGCCAGCGAAGGCAGTGCGACCGTGGCGGGATTTTCCATCCAGGGCGGCGAAGAGGAAATCAAGTCCCGCATCAGCTACATGTCGCAGCGCTTCGGCCTGTACGGCGATCTCTCGGTGGAAGAGAACCTGCGCTTCTACGCCGACCTGTACGAAGTACCGCGGCGCGAGCGCGAGCCGCTGGAAGAGCGGCTGCTCGGCTTCTCCAACCTGACCCCGTTCAGAAAGCGCCTGGCGCGCAACCTTTCCGGCGGCATGAAACAGAAGCTCGGCCTGGCCTGCGCCCTCATCCACAAGCCGGAAATCCTGTTCCTCGACGAGCCCACCAACGGCGTCGATCCGGTGTCGCGGCGCGACTTCTGGCGCATTCTCTACGCCATGCTCAAGGAAGGGGTGACGATCTTCGTTTCCACCGCCTACCTCGACGAAGCGGAGCGCTGCACCCGCGTCGGCCTGATGCACCGCGGCCGGCTGATCCAGTGCGATACGCCGCAGAAACTCAAGCAAGGCATCCCCGGCCTGCTGCTGGAACTGGAAACCGCGCAACCGCGCGTCGCACGCGAGGCGCTCGCCAGCCGGCTGGGCTCCAACCGTGTGAGCCTGTTCGGCGGCAAACTGCACCTCTATGCCGCAGACGAGGCGGAGGCGGAGCAGGCCCGCACAGCGTTGCGCGAGGCCAACATCTCGGTGCTGGGCGAAAACGTCATCACCCCGTCGCTGGAGGACGTGTTCATCCATCAGGTCACGCGAAGCAACGAGGAGACGGCGGCATGAGCGCGGAATTCGCCGTGGAAGTGCGCGACCTGACCCGGGTGTTCGGCGATTTCGTCGCCGTCGACCGCATCTCGCTCAACGTGGAAAAGGGCCAGGTGTTCGGCTTTCTCGGTCCCAACGGCGCGGGCAAGTCCACCACCATCCGCATGCTGTGCGGTCTGCTGTTGCCGAGTTCCGGTGAAGGACGCGTGGCGGGCTTCGACGTCATGACCGAGTCCGAGACCATCAAGCGGCACATCGGCTACATGTCGCAAAAATTCTCCCTCTACGACGACCTCAGCGTGGAGGAGAACATCGACTTCTACACCGGCATCTACAACGTGCAGAGGAACAAGCGCAAGCAACGCAAGGACTGGGTGCTGGAGATGGCGGGACTCACCGACAAGCGCAATCATCTCACCGGATCGCTGGTCGGCGGCTGGAAACAGCACCTGGCGCTGGGCTGCGCGGTGCTGCACGAGCCGCCGATCCTGTTCCTCGACGAACCCACCTCGGGGGTGGACCCGCTGTCGCGGCGCCAGTTCTGGGACATGATCGCGCAGATGTCGCACCGCGGCACCACGGTGTTCGTCACCACTCACTACATGGAGGAAGCCGAATACTGCGACGAACTGGCGCTGATCTACCGCGGCAGGATGATCGCCCACGGCAAGCCCGCCGAGATCAAGACCCTGATACCCGAGGATATTCTGGAGATCCGCGTCGAACGCCCGTTCGAGGCACTGGAACGGCTGGAAGGCTCCGGCCTGGTGCAGGAGGCCGCCCTGTTCGGCGACGCCCTGCACGCCGTGGTCGGCAACGCGGCCACGGCAAGCTCGGCACTGAGCGATTTCCTCGCGCAGCAGGGCTTCGCCGTGCAGGCCATCAGGCAGGTCACCCCCTCACTGGAGGACGTGTTCGTCTCCCTGATCGAGCTCGATGACCGCCAGCGCGCGCAGGGAGAGCCCGCATGAGAAAGCCCGGCTTCTCCTCGATACGCCTGTGGGCGCTGGTGAAAAAGGAATTCATCCATATCATCCGCGACCCGCGCTCCCTGGCGATGGCGTTCCTGATGCCGCTGATCCTGCTGATCCTGTTCGGCTACGCCATCACCATGGACATCAAGACGCTCAACCTCGCCGTCTACGATCAGGACAAGAGTGCCGCCAGCCGCAACTACCTGGAAGGCTTCCCCGCCTCCAGCTACTTCTCCGTGGTGGCCGCGGCGGAAAGTCACGCCGAGGTTCGCGCGCTGCTCGACCAGGGCCGCGCGCACCTGGCGCTGGTGATCCCGCGGCACTTCGCGCGCGACCTGGAGCAGGGCCGCACCACGAAGGTGCAGCTGCTCGCCGACGGCTCGGACGCCAACACCGCGACCATCGCCCTGGGCTACGCCGAGGCCGTCACCAACCGCTTCAGCACGGCGCAACTGGGCAGCAAGATCGAGCTCGCCGTGGATAACCGCCTGCGGGTCTGGTACAACCCCGAGCTGAAAAGCCGCTGGTTCATCATCCCCGGCCTGATCGCCGTGATCATGACGGTGATCACCGCGCTGCTCACCTCGCTTACCGTCTCGCGCGAGTGGGAGAGCGGCACCATGGAACAGCTGATCGCCACGCCGGTGCAACCGATCGAACTGTTCCTCGGCAAAATGGCGCCCTATTTCGTGATCGGCGTGCTGGACGTGCTGTTCTCGGTGGCGATGGGGGTATGGGTGTTCGATGTGCCGCTGCGCGGCAGCTTCCTCTTCCTGCTCGGCGTCACCGCGATGTTCCTGGTGGGGGGCTTGAGCCTCGGCATTATGGTTTCCACCATCGCCAAATCGCAACTGGTGGCGAGCCAGCTGGCGATGGTGGTGACCTTCTTGCCCGCCTTTCTGCTCTCCGGCTTTCTCTACTCCATCGACAACATGCCGCGCTTTTTGCAGGTGGTCACTCACGTGGTGCAAGCGCGCTATTTCGTCGAGGTGCTGAAGAACATTTTTCTCAAGGCAAGCCCGCCTTCTTTCGTGGCGGGCGACCTGATTTTCCTCGGACTGTTCGCAGGGGTGGTGTTCGCCGTCGCTCTGGGCAAGTTCCGAAAAAAACTGGCCTGACGGAGGCATTATGTGGGAACGAATCTATCGCATACTGGTGAAGGAATTCATCCAGGTGCTGCGCGACCCGCGCATGAAGGCGCTGATCTTCGTCATGCCGGTGATCCAGCTGATTATGTTCGGTTACGCTGTGACGACCGACGTGGACCACATCAAGACCGCGGTGTGCGACCTCGACAAGAGCCCGCAGAGCCGCGCGCTGATCGAGCGCTTTACGGCTTCCGGCTATTTCACCGTGGTGGACAACACCAACGAACCTGAAAGGCTGGGCGAACTGCTCGACCGGGGCAAGGCCACCATCGGCATCCAGATCAACCACGGCTTCGCCGACGACCTGAAATCGGGGCGTCAGGCGGCGATCCAGACAATTGTCGACGGCACCGATTCGAATACCGGAACGGTGGCGATGGACTATGCCCAGCGCATCACCCAGGAGTTTTCCCGCACGCGCATCGTGCCGGGTGAGCTGACCCAACTGGCGCAGCCGCAGGCCAACCCCATCGAGTTGCGCTCGCGCGCCTGGTTCAACCCCGATTTGAAGAGCCGTTATTACAACGTCCCCGGCGTGATCGCCGTGGTCGTGCTACTGATCTCCCTGCTGCTCACCGCCATGGCGATCGTGCGCGAACGCGAGATCGGCACTATGGAGCAGTTGATGGTGACGCCAATCCGGCCATTCGAACTGATTCTCGGCAAGACCCTGCCTTTCGTGATGATCAGCTTCATCGATGTGCTGGTGGTCACTTTTATCGGGATTAACTGGTTCAACGTGCCGATCCAAGGCAGCCTGGGTTTGCTGCTGCTCGGGTCCGGGCTGTACCTGATGTCCACCATCGGCATCGGGCTGTTTATTTCCACTATTTCACAGACCCAGCAGCAGGCGCTGATGTCATCGTTTTTCTTCTACCTCCCGGCGGTGCTGCTGTCCGGCTTCATGTTTCCGATTTCAAACATGCCGGAGCCAGCCCAGTGGCTCACCTATTTCAATCCGCTGCGTTACTTCCTGGTCATCATCCGTGACATCTTTCTCAAGGGCAGCGACTTGGAAATCCTGTGGCCCCAGTTCGCCGCCCTGGCGGTGCTGGGCACCGCGCTTTTGCTCATTAGTTCGCTTCGTTTCCAAAAAAGGATGGTCTGACATGAAAATCCCCCGCAATACTATCTTCAATCTCATTGTCTCTTCCTGCCTGCTATTCGCCGCAACCGGCGCGCAAGCCGTCGAACCGCTCGCCCTGCAAAAGGTCATGAAGGACCTGGGCAAGAACATGCAGGTCATCACTGACGGCATTTCTCGCGAGGACTGGGCACTGGTGGAAAAAACCGCACCTATGATCGCCGATCATCCCCAGCCGCCGATGTCGGAAAAAATGCGCATCATGGGTTTCATGGGCACCAACATGAGCAAGTTCAAGACCTATGACGGAGAAACCCACGACCAGGCGCAGGCGGTAGGCAAGGCCGCCAAGGCCAAGGACGGCCAGGGCGTCATCAGTGTCTTCCAGAAGCTCCAGACCAGTTGCTACAGCTGCCACAGCGAATTCCGCAAACCGTTTGTGGAGCATTTTTACGGCAAGTAAGGACGCTGTTCTGTGATTCAGCTTGATTCTATTTCCAACATTACAGGAGCAATTCCATGAATACCCCCAAACAACAACGCGGCCCCCTTATCTGGGCGATTTCTCTGGTTGCTGTTGGCTTCGGTCTGCTGACCATCAAGGAAGGCGGCACGATCCTGTTCGGTGGCGAGGCAGTGCGTACTACAGCCGGCAACTATGTGCCGTTCGTGCTCTGGTTTAATTTTGTGGCGGGCTTCGCCTATGTCGTCGCCGGCGCCGGGCTGTGGTTGCGGCAACGTTGGGCGGTGTGGCTGGCTGTTTCCATCGCTGCGGCGACAGCCCTCACGTTCGCGGCTTTCGGCATGCACGTCTATTCCGGCGGAGCCTACGAGCAGCGCACAGTGATCGCCATGAGCCTGCGAACGCTGGTGTGGGTGATGATCGTGGCCATTGCCTGGCGCGGGGTGGTGCGGCGTCTGGCGTGATGCCATGCAAGCCGCCCCACACGGTGCGGCAGGGTATGAACGGCTCCATAAAAACTGGAGAACACGATGAACATACATTACTTGCAGCACGTGCCATTTGAAGGGCTTGGAAGCATCGAGGACTGGGTTCGACGAGGAGGCCACACGCTCAGCGCGACGCGCTTATACAGCGGCGACTTCCTGCCGGCGGTCGAAACAGTGGACCTGCTGGTGGTGATGGGCGGACCCATGAATATCTACGAAGAGGCCAACTATCCGTGGCTGGTAGACGAGAAACGTTTCATCGAGCAAGCAATCGCCGCCGGCCGACGCGTGCTCGGCGTCTGTCTTGGGGCGCAGCTCATCGCCGACGTGCTCGGTGCCAAGGTGTATGCCAATACCGACAAGGAGATCGGCTGGTTTCCGGTCGAAACGACGGAGGCCGCGTCCGGGAACGGACTGTTTGCCGCATTTCCCCGGCGGATCGAAGTTTTTCACTGGCACGAAGATACCTTCGATATCCCGGCCGGCGCGGTGCACGTCGCACGTAGCACCGGCTGCGCGAATCAGGCCTTCGTTTACGATGAGCGAGTCGTCGGGTTGCAGTTTCACTTGGAGACGACTCCGGCCAGCGCGCGGCAGATTACCGCCCACAGCCCCAACGAGATCGTCGAAGGCCGCAACATCCAGACGCCGCAGGCGATGCTTACAGACGCGCGCCGGTTCGACGCCATCAATCGCGCCATGCAAGAACTGCTTGATCGGCTGGCGACTGCTGGCGGCTACCCCTGGTCGGGCAACGCCAGCAGGCGCGGTGCAGCGTGAAACTCACCTTCCCGGGGGCGTACGCGAAGTGACGGGTTCCTGTTATCTTTTCGAGAGGGAGCCAGTTTGTTTCCTGATCGACTGCGGCATGGAGCAGGGCGGACGGGATGCGCTATTGCGAAACCGCAAGCCGTTTGACGAGGACCCGCCGGACAACGGACGAGGAAATCCATGATCGAACCGAAGAACGTTAGGACCACGAGTCAAGCTTATCTGGCAGCCGCAGGTCTGGTGGAACCATGAGTAGCATAAAACTAACCGACGATGCCGAACTGGAAAAGATTCAGCACGCATCATTTAGCTACTTTCTGCATGAGACGAATCCAGTCAACGGGCTGGTGATCGACAAGACCGCAGGTAAGCGCTCCATGAACCCCAGACTTGCGACCTGAAT
>JALNWC010000010.1 GCA_023231075.1 Rhodoferax sp. | reverse complement strand
GTGCGTGAGCATGTCGCCAGGCTCGCGCACCGCCGTCAGGTTATAGACCTTGTTCCATTTCCCGATCAGTGCCTGGTAGGCCAACAAACTGTCGATTTGCGCATCGCTCAGACTCAGGTCCAGTGCCACCAGACCGGCGCGCAATGTGCTTGCCAGCGCTTGCATCAGGCGACAACGCTCTCAGATGGAATCGTTGCGAAGCCTTTGAACTTGGTCTTTTTCAAATGGATCGTCAGCAATGAAATGGTCGCCGGGGTAATGCCTGAAATGCGCGAAGCCTGACCCAGCGTCTCCGGCTTGTGACGATTCAGCTTTTGCCGCGCCTCGATGCTCAAGGCACTCACCTGCATGTAGTCCAGGTCTTGCGGCAGCTTGAGTTTCTCGTAATGGGCCGCGCGCAGCACATCGTCTTTCTGGCGATCGATGTAGCCCGAGTACTTGGCGGTAATTTCAACCTGCTCGATCACCGTTGCTGCCAGCGCCCCGGCCGGAGACAGGACCCCTGTTTCACGTGAAACACCGACCGGCAGCTCAGCCAGCAGGTACTTGCCGCCATTCAGGGACATCAGCGCTTCGTAACTCACATCGGGTCGGCGCAGCAGTTCGGCCAGACTGTATTCGTGGTCGATGGCCTTGCCCAGAACCCGCTCGGCATCTGCCGCGTCGAGATTTTTGGGGCTGACCCAGATCGAACGCAAGCGTTCTGTTTCACGTGAAACAGCATCGCGCTTCTGGTTGAAAGCTTGCCAGCGGGCGTCGTCCACCAGTCCCAGGGCGCGACCCACTTCGGTCAAACGCGCGTCGGCATTGTCTTCACGCAGCTGCAGCCGGAACTCGGCGCGGCTGGTGAACATGCGGTAGGGCTCGGTCACGCCCTTGGTGATCAGGTCATCGACCAGCACACCCAGGTAAGCCTGGTCGCGGCCAGGCAACCACATGTCGCCGTTGTAGTTGATGGCGCCCGCCGCGCTGGCCTGCGCCTTGCCGCCGCCCAGGGCACGCACTTGCAGCGCCGCGTTGATGCCGGCAAACAAGCCTTGCGCCGCAGCCTCTTCGTAACCCGTGGTGCCATTGATCTGGCCGGCAAAAAACAGGCCGCCGATGGCCTTGGTCTCAAACGAGCTTTTCAGCTGTGTCGGGTCAAAGTAGTCGTACTCGATGGCATAGCCGGGCCGCAAGATGTGGGCGTTCTCCAGCCCCGGCATGGAGCGCACCAGCGCGTACTGAATGTCAAACGGCAGGCTGGTGCTGATGCCGTTGGGGTAATACTCGTGGGTGCTCAGGCCTTCGGGCTCCAGAAAAATCTGGTGGCTGTCCTTGTCGGCAAAGCGGTTGATCTTGTCTTCCACGCTGGGGCAGTAACGCGGCCCCACGCCTTCGATCTTGCCGGTGAACATGGGGCTGCGGTCAAAGCCGCTGCGGATGATGTCATGGGTGCGCGCGTTGGTGTGGGTGATCCAGCACGGCATTTGCCGCGGGTGCTGCTCGGGCCGCCCCATGAAGCTGAACACCGGCATGTGCGGGCTCATGCCACCCGGCATGCCATCGCCGGGCTGCTCGATGCACTGGCTGAAGTCAATGCTGCGACCGTCCAGCCGCGGTGGCGTGCCGGTTTTCAGACGACCCTGCGGCAGCTTGAGCTCTTTCAGGCGGGCACTCAGGGAAACCGCCGGCGGGTCTCCGGCGCGCCCGGCAGCGTAGTTGTTGAGTCCGACATGGATCTTGCCGTCCAGAAACGTACCCGCCGTCAGCACCACGGTGCTTGCCCTGAAGCGGATGCCCACTTGCGTCACCGCCCCCACCACCCGGTCGCCTTCGACCATCAGGTCATCGACCGCCTGCTGGAACAGCCACAGCTTGGGCTGGTTTTCCAGGCGCTGGCGAATGGCGGCCTTGTACAAAATGCGGTCGGCCTGGGCACGGGTGGCGCGCACCGCCGGGCCCTTGCTTGAGTTGAGCATACGGAACTGGATGCCGGCCTCGTCAGTCGCCGCCGCCATGACACCGCCAAGCGCATCGACCTCTTTCACCAGATGCCCCTTGCCAATGCCGCCGATCGACGGGTTGCAGCTCATCTGCCCCAGCGTCTCGATGTTGTGGCTCAGCAGCAGGGTGTTGCAACCCATGCGGGCGGCGGCCAGCGCAGCCTCGGTCCCGGCATGGCCGCCGCCAACGACAATGACGTCGAAATGTTGTGGGTAGTGCATGGTGGTCAATCCAAATGGGGGGGCAAATCACGAGCGACGCCCGCCCGGTGCGTGCAAGCAAAGGGCAGATTTTACCGATGCACCCGAAAAGCTGCTCTGCGCGCCGCGCCGGTGAAATTCGGCCCACATCGAAGGCACAATTCACCATTCATTCCCGCTACTTAAAGGAACAGCCCATGGCCCCCGGAAAAATACTTGTCGCCCAGGGCGGCGGCCCCACCGCCGTCATCAACCAGTCCCTCGTGGGGGTAGCGCTTGAGGCGCGCCGCTTTGGTCAGATCGGCCACATTTACGGCGCCCACCACGGCGTGCGCGGCATCATCGACGAAGACTTTGTCGACCTGACCCAGGAAACCAGCCATAACCTGGAAATGGTCGCCAACACGCCGTCCAGCGCCCTGGGTTCGACCCGCGACAAACCCGATGTCGCTTATTGCCACGAGATTTTCAAGGTGTTGCAGGCGCACCAGATCGGCCATTTTTTCTACATTGGCGGCAACGACTCGTCCGACACCGTGCGCATCGTGAGCCAGGAGGCACAAGCGGCCCACTACGACCTGCGCTGCATTCACATCCCCAAGACCATTGACAACGACCTGGTGGGCAACGACCACACCCCCGGCTTCCCCTCGGCGGCGCGCTTTGTGGCGCAGGCCTTTGCCGGCGCCAACCTCGACAACGCCGCGCTGCCGGGTGTCTATGTCGGTGTGGTCATGGGTCGCCACGCCGGGTTCTTGACAGCGGCTTCCGCCCTGGGCAAAAAATTCCCGGACGACGGTCCGCACCTGATTTACCTGCCCGAGCGTGTTTTCAACCTGGAACAGTTTCTGGCGGATGTGAAGTCCGTGTACGAACGTCATGGCCGTTGCGTGATTGCGGTTTCCGAAGGCATCCACGATGCCAGCGGCACACCCATCACGGCGCGGTTGGCCAAGGACCTTGAACACGATGCCCATGGCAACGTGCAGCTCTCAGGCAACGGCGCACTGGCCGATTTGTTGTGCGAAGAGATCAAGGCCAAGCTCAAGATCAAACGCGTGCGTGGCGATACTTTCGGCTACCTGCAGCGCTCGTTCATTGGCTGCGTGTCCGACGTCGACCAGCGGGAAGCGCGTGAAGTGGGCGAAAAGGCGGTGCAGTTTGCCATGTGGGGCGGGCAAGATGGCTCGGTCGCCATCAAGCGCACCGGCTTTTACTCGGTCGACTACGAACTGTTGCCGCTGGAGGCCGTGGCCGGCAAGACCCGCGTCATGGAAGACGAGTTCATCACCGCCAGCGGCACCGACGTCACCGATGCGTTTCGCATGTACCTGCGTCCCTTGCTGGGCTCCGGCATGCCCGACGCCTTCCGGCTGCGCCACCATCCGGTCCAGCGCGTGCTGAAGCAATAGGCATCGCGCATGAAGCTCCTGATCTTTGCGGGAAGCACCCGCGCCCAGTCGTTTAACCGCCGACTGGCCAAAGTCGCTGCCGACCTGGCCAGTCAGGCCGGTGCCGAGGTCACCCTGCTGGAACTCTCCAGCCTGAACATCCCCCTGTACAACGCAGATTTGGAGGCCATTGGCACGCCTGCCGATGTGATACGCCTTAAAGAAATCCTGCTCGATCATCCGGGCTGGATCATTTGCTCACCGGAATACAACGGCAGCTACACCGCCTTGCTGAAAAACACCCTGGACTGGGCCTCCAGCCCGGTCAAAGGCGACCCCCGCTGGGGTCAGGGCAGTGAACCCTTTGCCGGCAAAGTGGTGGGGCTGCTGGCCGCTTCACCAGGCGCCTTGGGCGGCCTGCGCTCACTGCAACACCTGGCCCCATTGCTGAGCAACCTGCAGTGCTGGGTAGCCCCACAGCAATTCGCGCTGGGCCAGGCTGGAAGTGCCTTCGATGCCGACGGTCAGCTCACAAACGACACGCAGCGCACGCGCGTCGGATCGGTCGTCAATCAGGTGCTCTGGGCGGCCGCACGCCTCATGCCATGAAACAGTGAATTCAACCCCGGCCTGACACCATCAATCCATTGGGTTACGTGCCTTGTCTGGCACCCGATGCTGGACGCACCCTGCATGAAGGAGCGGCCATCGTGCACCACATTGCCGGCCTGGTCCCGCAAAAGCAACTGGCGCCCGCCAACGGCCGCTGGGAGCGCTACAAACTGCAAGAGTGGCTCAACATCATTGGCACCGAGTTGCACAAAGGTTTCTCACCCCCTGTTCACGTCAGGCATGCCCGAGGAGGGCAAGGAAATCGCCAGGGCGCGACGGATGTCACGCATGAAATGGGTTGATGGCGAACTGGCCGGTAAAACTTGCCTGATGGGCGACACCTTCAGCGTGGCCGATGCCTACCTGTTTGTGGTGGCGGGCTGGGCAAGCGTCGGCCTTGATCTCTCTGGCTTGAGCCATCTGAGTGCCTTTATGGCCCGCGCGGCTGCACGGCCGACCGAGCAGGGAGCGCTGCGCGCTGAAGGCTTGGTCAAGTAAGGGCTCGTAAAGTAATAAGTTGTGCATTTTGACGGCCGGATTTGGGATGCAGTGTGAGGCGCAAAGCGCGCCGTTTAGCTCTGCTAAACAAGCGATTTGCAACGACGCAATGCGCCCAAAGATGGCCTGGCAAAAGTACAAGTTATTGCTTTGCGAGCCCTCAGCGCGCATCGACAAAAAAGCCGCTGAACTCGGCGGCTTTTTTCATTCAGACTGGAAACTCGATTCAATATTTGAGTTTCATTCTTCTCAACTGTTCCAGCGTGATGGGTGGCATGTCGCCGCGCTGCTTGATGCCATTCATGTCCCACTTGTTGCCTTCACCCACAACCCAGTCATTGACAATCCTGAAATTGGCGGCGCGCTCTGCCTCGGTTTCGCCCAGGTACCTGTACATGTTGCCGGGCTTGCCCTTGGCATAGGGATTGGTGCCATCATCCAGCCGGCGCATGAAGGCACCCGTGGAATTACCGTTGATGAGTTGCAGCACATGCTCATAAGTGTCGGTACGCGGACCGACCTCGTCTTTTTTGTACTTTTCCTCGTCCAATTTGAACTCTGCCATGGAGGGCGCATCAACGCTAGCGGCATGGCAATCAGCGCAGTATTTCTTCAAGAGAGGTGCCACATCATTGCGATAAGTCACGTCGGCAGCCATGGCGGGCAAGGCAACAACAGCACTGGCCAGAATGGCCGACAGATTTAATTTCATCGTCTTCGTCTCCTGCGGGTTAAAAAACTTATTCCGGCTTTGGCTTGGTGCACTGAGCTTAAACCGAGATTGTCCATTAGGCGGCCCTTCGGGCCTACGCGGGTGCTGGCGGACGATTTGCGGTCATTTTGGCCCCTGCTATTGCCTTCTCACCAGTGCCCAAACTGCCTCGCAACTCGCCACGCCACCCCCTCGCGTCCTAATGAACAATCTCGGTTAAAGAAAACTTAATATTTCCAAGGCGCGATATTACTCCTAGCAAAAAAGCACTGGACACCTCTATTTGATCTATCAATGAAGAGGAAGTTTACACATCAATATCTTTCCCAAAACCAGGTGATGACCCCCCATCACGACGGGCATAAGCTGGCAGGCCAGGCCGTGCGCCCATTTCGGTTAGCATGTGCGGTCAAGCCATTTCCTTTCCGCAATGGCACCTTGGCTCTTGCACCGTGTATGCCATCTCCAGTTCAGAACATGATTTTCAATAAAGCCCGTACCGACCCAACCGAGAGCAACGCTGCCGCTCACCCCTCTGTCGCCATCGCCGCCCCGGTCACCGTGCCGCATTACCTCGAGTCCACCTACTGGTGGGCCTACACGCACCCCAACGCCGTGCGCGTTTTTGAGCGGCAATGGCTGGTCAACCTGATTTTGTGGGGTAACTTTTCACGCCTGCGCGATCTGGCACTGAAAGAAATGGGCGAGGTCATCAACGGCGACGTGTTGCAAGTGGCCTGTGTCTATGGCAACTTTACCGAACACCTGGTGCGCCGTCTGGGGCCGCAAGGCCATCTGAATGTGATTGATGTGGCCCCGGTACAGATCACCAACCTGCACGCCAAACTGGGGCAGCAAAAACAGGTCACCGTGCTGCAGCAAGACTCGTCCGCCTTGCTGTTTGACGATGCCAGCCATGACAGCGTGGTGGTATTTTTCCTGCTCCACGAGCAACCCGCCGAGGTGCGGCGCAAGACCATTGCCGAAGCCATGCGTGTCACCAAACCGGGTGGCAAGATCGTGTTCGTCGATTACCACAAGCCCAGGGCGCTTAGCCCGTTCCGCTACGTCATGGTGCCCATCCTGACCACGCTGGAGCCTTTTGCCATGGATTTGTGGAACGGACAAATTGCCGACTGGCTGCCGTCAGACTGCCAACACCTGCGCATTGACAAGCAAACCTATTTTGGCGGCCTTTATCAAAAAGTAGTGATCACACGTTGATCTCGGTTAAATCGCCCGCACGGCCTGCCGTAAGATAATCGCGCATTTGATTCTGCAATCGCACTGCTCTTGAACACCACTCCATCACTGACTTTCTCCAAGCTTGCTTGTACCAAGGGTGGACGGCAACTCTTCAGGGACGTGGATTGCCAGCTCGAAGCCGGTCGCTGGCTTTATGTGGCCGGCGCCAACGGCGTCGGCAAGACCAGCCTGCTGCGCATGGTCTGCGGCCTGGCTTCGATTGAAGCCGGTGACATTCTCTGGAACGGCACGCCCATTCACGCGCAGCGCGAGGCCTACCGGCAAGACCTTTGCTATCTGGGCCACTTGAACGCTTTGCAGGAATCCATGACGGTCGACGAAAACCTGGCTTTCACGACGGCCCTGGGCGGCTTTGCCCCTGACAGGGCCGAGGCCCAGGCGGTGTTGGCGCGCTTTGGCTTGCGCGGGCGTGGCCGGCAACTGGTGCGCCATCTGTCACAAGGGCAAAAACGCCGCGTCGCCCTGACCCGACTGGCCTTGAGCCCGGCGCGGCTCTGGGTGCTCGATGAGCCCTATGTGGCCATGGATGAGGCCGGTATTGGCCTGCTGGCCGATCTGATCGCCAGCCACCTGGCCGAGGGCGGACTGGCGGTGCTGACCAGCCACCAGCGCGTGCCGATTGGCAAGGTGCCGGCACAAATGCTCGAACTACAGGCAGCATGAGCAGCGCCGTGAAACCTGTTGGATTGGGCTGGGTGCTGCTGGCCGTGCTCAGGCGTGAGATTTCGCTGGGCATGCGGCAAAAGGGCGAGGTCCTGACGCCTCTGGTGTTTTTTGTCGTGATCGCCAGTCTGTTCCCCCTCGGGGTCGGGCCTGAATCGGCCCTGCTGCTGCGCATGGCACCCGGTGTCTTGTGGGTCAGCGCGCTGCTGGCCGCCATGTTGTCGCTGCAGCGCATGTTTGCCACCGATTACGCCGACGGCTCGCTGGAACAAATGGCGCTCTCCACAACGCCGCTGGCCCTGCTGGTGCTGGCCAAAGCCATGGCCCATTTTTTACTGGCGGGCCTGCCGCTGGTCCTGATGGCGCCGGTGCTGGGCTTGCAATTTGGCCTGGACACCCGGGCCCTGGGCATTTTGATGCTGTCGCTGCTGCTGGGGACGCCGACCCTGAGCCTGATCGGCAGCATTGGTGCGGCCCTGACCTTGGGCGTACGCGGTGCGGGGGTTTTGCTGTCCTTGTTAATCTTGCCCCTGTATATTCCGGTTCTGATTTTTGGTGCGGGTGCGGTTGAAGCCGACGCCGCCGGCCTGGGCATTGGTGGCCACTTGTCACTGATGTCTGCCTTGCTGGTGCTCTCGCTCTTTTTCTCGCCTTTGGCTACGGCAGCCGCTTTGAGGATTTCCCTGGAATGAAAAAACGTGTGATCCATTGGTTCAAGTTCTCATCGCCCCAGAACTTTTACTTTCTGGCAGGAAAAATGTGGCCCTGGTTTGCCGCCCTCGCCACCGTGCTGACACTGGCGGGCTTGTGGATTTCGTTCTTTGTCGCGCCCGTGGATGCGCAACAAGGTCAGGGTTACCGCATCATTTTTGTCCATGTGCCCACCTCCCAAATGTCCATGTTCATCTACCTGGTGATGGCCGCCTGGGCGGGCTTCGGGCTGGCGTTCAACACCCGCTTGTCGGGCATGATGGCCTCGGCTTTGGCGCCAACAGGCGCACTGTTTGCCTTTTTGTCGCTGGTCACCGGCGCGCTGTGGGGTAAACCCATGTGGGGCGCCTGGTGGGTGTGGGACGCGCGCCTGACCTCCGAGCTGATTTTGCTGTTTTTGTACCTGGGTTTTCTGGCCCTGCAATCCAGCATAGACGACCCGCGCCGCGCCGACAAGGCCTGTGCCATCCTGGCGCTGGTGGGCGCCGTCAATGTACCCATCATCTACTTCTCGGTCAAATGGTGGAATACCTTGCACCAGGGGGCCTCGGTGTCCATGAAGGGGGCCTCCATGGCCACGCCCATGCTGGCCGGCATGCTCATCATGGTGCTGGCCTTCTGGATGTACACCATCGCCATCGCGCTGGTGCGGGTACGCAACATTATTCTGGATCGGGAACGTCATACGGAGTGGGTAAAACATGCAGTGGCTTAGCGTTGAAGATTTTTTTCACATGGGCGGTTACGCCTTCTATGTCTGGGGCAGTTTTGGCATCACCGCCCTGGTCGTTGTGGCCGAGATCTGGCAGCTGCGCGCCAAGCGGCGCGAGATTTTGCGAAACCTTTTGAACGAAACCGACTCACAACACGATTAAATACATCCATGACTATGAAACCTCGTCACAAACGTACCGCCATGATTGTTGGCGCGCTGGTCGCCATCGGGCTGGCCGCCTACTTTGTCCTCAATGCTTTTCAAAGCAACCTGGTCTTTTTCTTTACGCCCTCGCAAGTGGGCGCCGGCGAGGCGCCGAAAAACCGCACTTTCCGCATTGGCGGTCTGGTCAAGGATGGCTCGGTCAAGCGCGACAACCTGACGGTGGCGTTTATCGTGACCGACAGCATCAAGGAAGTCCCGGTCACTTACACCGGCATCCTGCCGGACCTGTTCCGCGAAGGCAAGGGCGTGGTGGCCCAAGGACAACTTGGCATCGACGGCAAATTCACTGCCTCGGAGGTGCTGGCCAAGCATGACGAAAACTACATGCCGCCCGAAGCCCAGCACGCGCTGGACCAAGCCGAAATCGAAAAAACCGGCAAGACGCTGAAGTAAAGCCCTGGCTATTTGCCAGCCCCTGTTTTCATACACCGAGACGCACCATGATTCCTGAAATTGGACATTTCGCATTGATTCTTGCCCTGCCGGTTGCTGCGGTGATGGCCATCCTGAGTCTGGCGGGCGGCCAAAATGGCCGTGCCGACTGGATGGCGCTGGCACGGCCCGGTGCCCAGGTCCTGTGGTTGCTCACGGGCTTTTCGTTCCTGTGCCTGAGCTACGCGTTCTACACCAATGACTTTTCGGTGTTGTATGTCTCGCAACACTCCAACACCCAGCTGCCAGACATCTACCGCATTGCGGCAGTCTGGGGCGGCCACGAGGGCTCCCTTCTGCTCTGGCTGCTGATGTTGTGCAGCTGGATGATGGCCGTTTCCATCTTCTCAAGCCAATTGCCGGACGTGATGGTGTCAAGGGTGCTAGGCGTCCTCGGACTGATTGCCGTTGGATTTTTGCTCTTCATGCTGATCACGTCCAACCCCTTTGAACGCCTGAGTGACATCCCCGCCAACGGCCGCGACCTGAATCCTCTGCTGCAAGACCCTGGTCTGGTGTTTCACCCACCCATGCTCTACATGGGTTATGTTGGCATGGCCATCCCCTTTGCCTTCTCGATTGCCGCCCTGCTCAATGGCCGCCTGGACGCGGCCTGGGCGCGCTGGACCCGACCCTGGGCCATGGCGGCCTGGATCTGCCTGACCATTGGTATCGCCATGGGTTCCTGGTGGGCTTATTACGAACTGGGCTGGGGCGGCTGGTGGTTTTGGGACCCGGTTGAAAACGCCTCGTTTTTGCCCTGGTTGGTCGGCACTGCGCTGATCCACTCCCTGGCGGTCACGGAAAAGCGCGGCCTGTTCAGAAGCTGGACCATCATGCTGTCGCTGATTGCCTTCTCGCTGAGTCTGCTCGGTACTTTCCTGGTGCGCTCGGGTGTGTTGACCTCGGTGCATGCTTTTGCCACCGACCCCAAACGCGGCGTCTTCATTTTGCTGTTTCTGGCGGTGGTGGTTGGTGGCTCGCTGATTTTGTTTGCCGCGCGCTCGGGCAAGGTCCGCTCGGGTGGTTCGTTCTCTTTGGTGTCGCGCGAAACGTTCTTGCTGGTCAATAACGTCTTGTTGACCACGGCTGCCGCTGCCGTGCTGCTGGGCACGCTCTACCCGCTGATCATTGACGCGCTGAACCTGGGCAAGCTGTCGGTGGGTCCGCCCTACTTCAATGCCGTCTTTGCACCGATCATGACGCCGGTGCTGCTGTTCATGGTCATCGGCAGTTATGCCCGCTGGAAAAATGACAGCGTGGCCAACCTGACCCAAAAACTGCGTCCGATCGCCATCGTCTCGGTGCTTTTGGGCTGCGCAGCGCCACTGCTGGCCGGCGAGTGGTCGGCGCTGGTGGCGATGAGCCTGAGCTTGTCGATCTGGATCGTGCTGGCATCGTTCGTGCAAATTTACCGTCAACTCAAGGACACGGCCAACTGGAAGTCCACGCCCATTTCCTTCTGGGGCATGCACGTCGCGCACATCGGCATTGCCGTGTGTGTGGTCGGTATCACCATGGTCAAGGGCTACGAAACTGAAAAAGATGTGCGCATGACCATTGGCGATACCGTCTCGGTGGGTGGCTACACCTTGCGCCTCACGGGTATCGATCAAGTGCCCGGACCCAATTACAACGCCGACCGGGGCAACGTGGAACTGATCAAGGGCGACCGGGTGCTGCGCGTGCTGCACCCTGAGAAACGGACTTATTTCTCGTCGACCATGCCCATGACCGAAGCCGCCATTGACAGCGGCCCGACACGCGATGTCTACGTGTCGCTGGGCGAACGCCTCGAAGGCGAGGGCACACCTGCCTGGGCCATGCGGGTCTATCACAAACCCTTCATCACCTGGATCTGGCTGGGCTGCTTCCTGATGGCGATCGGCGGTGGCATGGCCATGCTGGACAAGCGTTACCGGAAAAAAGTCGCCGCCAAGTTGAACCTCAACAACGTGAAGGGTGCGGTGGCATGAAAAAGGCCTATATTCCCCTGGGTATCTTTGCGGTTCTGCTGATCTTTTTGGCCATTGGCCTGACCCGTGACCCCCATGAGATTCCCTCACCGCTGATCGGCAAACCCGCGCCTGCGTTCACCGCACCGGTGCTTGGCAAACCGGGTGAAACCTTGTCCAACAAGAACATGCTGGGTCAGGTCTGGCTGCTCAACACCTGGGCCTCCTGGTGCGTGGCCTGCCGAGTGGAGCACCCCCTGCTGGTTGAGTTTGTCAAAACCAACCCCTTGCCCATCATCGGCCTGGACTACAAGGACAAGGAAACCGATGGCATGAAATGGCTGGCCCGCTATGGCGACCCCTATACCCGTGCCATCGTCGATGCCGACGGGCGCATCGGCATCGACTTTGGTGTCTACGGTGTGCCGGAGAGCTTCCTGATCGACAAGCAGGGCATCATTCGCTACAAACAAATTGGCCCGTTCACCGAAGAAGTCTTGCGTGAAAAACTGGTCCCGCTGATCAAGGAACTGCAAATATGAAACGCCTGATCACTTTTTTTCTGACGCTGGTCTGTGCGCTGGGTGTTTTCGCCAATGAGGCCGTTCCCCTGGCCGAAGACCCGGTGGTGGAGCAACGCCTGATCGTCATTGCCGAAGAACTGCGCTGCCTGGTCTGTCAGAACGAGTCCCTGGCCGGTTCGCGCGCTGACCTGGCCATGGATTTGCGCCGTGAAGTGCGTACCTTGATCAAGGCCGGCAAATCTGACGCTGAAATCAAGGAATTTCTGGTGAGCCGCTACGGCGACTTCGTGTTGTACCGCCCCCCGGTCAAACCCACCACCTGGTTGCTCTGGTTTGGTCCACTTTTGTTGTTGATCGGTGCCGTCTGGCTACTGATCAGCATCATCAAACGCAATCAAGCACAAAAAAATGCGCCGGTACTCGACGCCGCTCAACGCGCCAAAGCGCAAGCACTCCTTCAAGAAACTAATTCTTCCAAATGAATGTATTTATTGGCATTTCAGCGCTTTTGACGCTGCTGGTGGTGGCTTGGCTTGTGCGTCCGCTGCTGCGCAAACCCACCGGTCACGGTGTCTCCAGCGAAAGGCTCAACGCCGACATCCACCGCGACCAACTGCATGCCCTGCAAGCCGACTTGGCACGCGGCGTGATCAGCCAACAGGACTTTGAAACCACCCGCGACGAATTGCAACTGCGCTTGCTCGATGACACAGAGAGTTTTGAGGCCACTCCGAAAAATAGGAAGCAGAGCTTCTGGACACCCAAGCGGACCTCGGTTGCCGTTGGGCTGAGTTTGCCGGTGCTGGCCTTGGGCCTTTATCTGCAACTGGGGACGCCTGAAGCCATCAACCCCATCGCCGCAGCCAATCGCAACGACCATCAAATGCAGGAAATGATCGACAAGCTGGCGCAGCGGCTCGAGTCGAACCCCAATGATCCCAAAGCTTGGGTCATGCTGGCGCGGTCCTACAAGGCCATGGCGCGCTTTGCAGAAGCGCAGCAGGCTTTCGAAAGAGCAGGCGACATTGTCAAGACCGATCCCGACCTGCTGGTGGACCACGCAGAACTGATTGCCATCCTGGCGGGCAACCAACTGCAGGGCAAGCCCGAGCAAATGATCAACGAGGCCCTGCGCCTGAATCCGGAACACCCCATGGGCCTGATGATGTCGGGTTTGGCCGCTTATCAGAACGCTGATTACCAAGGCGCCGTGACGCGCTGGGAAAAATTGCTCGACATGCTTCCCCCCGACTCGCCTGACGCCCAGCAAATGCAGGCCAATATTGATGATGCCCGCGCCAAGGGTGGCCTGGCGGCAACCGAGAGCAACAAGCTCCCGCCCATTCCTGCAGGCGCTGGCGCCGGCATGACGGCCAACAACGTGAATGACATGGTGGACCGACTTGCCGCGCGCCTGAAAAACAACCCGGATGACCTGGCCGGCTGGGCCCGACTGGCACGCGCCTACAAGGTACAAAACCGTCTTGATGAAGCCATCGCCGCCTATGCCAAAACAGGCAAGCTGCTCGACACCGACCCGGACTTGCTGACCCAATACGCCGACACCCTGGCCATGCGCAACAAGAGCCTGCAAGGGCAACCCAACGAGCTCATCAAGAAAGCCCTGGCCATTGCCCCCAAGCACCCCATGGCGCTGATGATGGCCGGCCAGGCGGCCTATCAAAGTGGCAACTATGCAGCCGCCATCGGCTATTGGAAGACCGTGTTGTCTGTGTTGCCTGTCGGCTCGGCGGATATTGAGCTCATCAACGCCGAAATTGCCGACGCCCAACGCAAGATGGGAACTGTCAGCAAACCCTGACCATCAACCTCACCTCACCAAGCCCGGTTCAACCGGGCTTTTTTTTTCATTTTTTTTTCATTGTTATCAAATCGGCAGCGCCATCAGGCTGTATAAACTTGTGGATAAACTCGATTGAAAAGAAAAGTTATCCACAAAAAATTTTAAAATTCAAACTTATCCCAGTATGCGGTACACATCGAACGCGCAGTCGCCAACAGCCAGTCATCGAAGTTAAGTTGATGATTTTAATAAAAAAAATTAAGTTATCCACGAAAGTTGCAAGACTCTATCTACTACGACTACTTTAAAATATAAATTAATGAGAGATAAGAGCGGCAACTTCTTCATACTTTCAAAGAACTTTTAGAAACAAAAAAATTCCTGTGCATAGAAACAATAAAGTCGCAACGCAGTCATTTTTTTTTGTTGAATCAAGTAAGATTTGGCTGTGCGCAAACAGCAGCGTCACGTTGCTTATTCGCTCAAATACTTTCTACTCATTTCTTTCCAGGTCACGTGGCAAACTCCTTTGAAATCAAAAGCACACAGTTACCCTTGGTAGCTTTGTTGCTCAAAACCCCTGAGCTTGCCCGCGTCATTGAGGATCTCGACGCGCAATTTGGCCCGCATGGCGAAAGTCCTGATTTTTTCGATAAGGACATGCTGGTGCTTGACTTTGCCGATCTGGAGTCAGCCAGCCTGAGTCAAGCACTGCCGCAGCTATTGACGACCTTGCAACATTGCCGCTTGAAGCCCGTTGCCTTTCGAAACGCCGAAAAAGCGCTCGCTGCAAAGGCACTGGCCTGTGGCTTGATGGAGGTGTCGGCAGACATGCCGCGCGCTAAGCCGATGGTTCAAACAAAGCGCGCTGATAGGCCCGTGGCCGAACCAGTCAGGGAAATCGTGCGCGAGGTCATTCGCGAAGTTCCGGGTCCGGCCACGCTGGTCATCGACAAACCTTTGCGCTCGGGCCAAAAGATTTATGCCCGCGGTGCCGATCTGGTGGTCCTGGCCATGGTCAATATGGGCGCCGAGGTGGTGGCCGATGGCCATATCCATGTGTATGCCCCCTTGCGTGGCAAAGCCATGGCCGGCGCCAGTGGCAACACCCGGGCGCGTATCTTTTCACTTTGTCTCGAGCCCGAATTGATCTCCATTGCGGGTATCTACCGTACCAGCGAAAATCCGCTTTCCAAAGACATTCAAGGCAAGCCGGCACAGGTCCGCCTGAGCAATGACGGGCAAGACAAATTGCTCTTCGAGGCCCTGAATCCATAATTTTTTGAAAGAATTTCTCAACATGGCAAAAATTATTGTGGTGACCTCTGGCAAGGGGGGCGTTGGCAAAACCACGACCAGCGCCAGTTTTTCTACCGGACTGGCCATGCGTGGTCACAAAACGGCCGTCATTGACTTTGATGTGGGTTTGCGCAACCTGGACCTGATCATGGGTTGTGAGCGCCGTGTGGTGTATGACCTGATCAACGTGATCCACGGCGAAGCCAACCTGAACCAGGCCCTGATCAAGGACAAGCAGTGCGACAAGCTCTATGTGCTGGCGGCCTCGCAAACGCGTGACAAGGACGCCCTGACGCAGGACGGCGTTGAAAAGGTGCTCAACGACCTGATCGCCATGGACTTCGAGTTCATTGTGTGCGATTCTCCTGCGGGCATTGAAACCGGCGCCTTGATGGCCATGCACTTCGCCGATGAAGCCCTGGTGGTGACCAATCCCGAGGTTTCCTCGGTGCGCGACTCCGACCGGATTCTGGGCATGTTGTCCAGCAAGACCCGGCGCGCCATGCAGGGGCTGGACCCGATCAAGGAGCATTTGTTGATCACGCGCTACAACCCGGCCCGTGTCAACCAAGGACAAATGCTGTCCCTGCAGGATATCCAGGACATCTTGCGCATCAAGCTCATTGGTGTGATTCCCGAGAGCGAAGCGGTGCTGCAGGCTTCCAACCAGGGCGTACCGGCCGTTCACATGGAAGGCAGTGACGTGTCAGAGGCCTACAAGGACGTGATTGAACGCTTCCTGGGTGAAGACAAGGCCATGCGCTTCACCGAGCCGCCCAAGCAAGGTTTGCTCAAGCGTCTGTTTGGCGGAAAGTAAAGCCATGTCTTTTTTCTCATTTTTTCTGGGCGAAAAAAAGAAGACAGCCAGCCTGGCCAAGGAACGTCTGCAAATCATCCTGGCGCATGAGCGCAATGGCCGCAGCCCTGCCACGCCGGATTATTTGCCTGACCTGCAGCGCGAACTGATTGCCGTCATCAGCAAGTACATCAAGATCAATTCTGACGACATCAAGGTGAATGTGGAGCGCCAGGACAACCTAGAGGTGCTGGAAGTCAAGATCGAGCTGCCAGATGCGCGCTATTGATCCGGCCCGAACGGAACTTAAAACATCGCCGGGCCGGATCAATAAGCACTGGCTTGGTAGCGCAACTGGCGGAAATCGTTGCGGCTTGTATCCTGGCGGCATTGGCCTAGAATTGATTTTCGTAAAAACCGAAGCTGGTTTCAGAAACAGCTTACGAGGAGTTTTCATGCAAGCTTATGGTCATTGGAAAGTGGCAGGCTCGTTGGCTGTTTTGATGCTGGGTGCGTCCAATACCCTGGCTGCGGAAAGAACAGGTCGTGAGGTGGTTGAACAGACCTGTGCAACGTGCCATACCAGTGGCAAAGACGGTGCCCCGAAAATTGGCGATGTGGCTGCCTGGACCCAGCATTCCAAAAAGGGACTGGCCAAACTGACCGAAAGTGCCATTGCGGGTATCGAAAAAATGCCAGCCCACGGGGGGCAACCCAATTTGAGCGACCTGGAAATCAGCCGTGCGATTGCCTTCATGGTGAGCTTTGGCAAAGCCGTGGATCCGAACAAACCCTATGCTTCACCCACCAGCATGACGGGAGAACAACTGGCGCAAAGTCATTGCGTCAATTGTCATGGCGATGGCAAGGAAGGCGCACCGCGCATCAATGATTTCAATGCCTGGAAACCACGTCTGCAAAAAGGTATGGAGGGTCTTGTTCGCTCAACCATCTCCGGCCACAAAGCCATGCCGGCACGCTCAGGCATGGCACAACTCAGTGATACCGATCTGCGCAACGCGGTGACTTATATGGTGGTTCAAAGCGCCACTTACCAACCCAGGAATTAGTCGGTTTTTTAGGTTTCAGGTCTTTCTTGATAAGTCTTCAGTCAGGCTTCCAACGCTTGAGCAACAAGGCGTTGCTCATCACACTCACCGAACTCATGGCCATGGCGGCACCTGCCATGACCGGGTTCAGAAATCCAAAAGCCGCCAGCGGAATACCGGCCACGTTGTAGATAAAGGCCCAAAACAGGTTTTGCCGTATTTTGGTCACGGTGCGATCAGAAATATCCAGCGCAGCGGCCACCAACGCCAGGTCACCGCGCATCAGCGTGATGCCTGCCGCGTGCATGGCCACATCGGTGCCACCGCCGACGTTGGCCATCGCCATGCCCACATCGGCCGCCGCCAGGGCGGGTGCATCATTCACCCCGTCACCCACCATCACGACCGTAAGGCCTTGTTGCTTGAGGCGGGTGATGTGCGCCGCCTTGTCGCCTGGCAGCACGTTGCTGATCACCTCATCAGGCTGCAGACCGACGCGTTTGGCCATGCGCAGGGCCGCAGCCGTGTTGTCGCCCGACAGCATCATGACGCGGATTCCACGTGCACGCAACGTGGCAATCGCCGCGCCGGCCTGTGCCTTGGGTTCATCGCCAAAAGCCAAGAGCGCCAACGCCTTCAAGCCCGTCGTTGTTTGCCGGGCCATCACTGCCAGCGTGGCACCCTGGGCTGCCAGTGTGTGCAGGCGCGCATCGAGGCCGTCGAGTTGAACGCCCAGCTCCTGCATCCAGCGCACGCTGCCAATCCAAAAATCACTGCCGTTGACCTGGCCGCGCAGCCCCTTGCCCGGCATGCTTTGCAATTGCGTTACCGCGGGCAAAACCAGTTGTTTATCGAGGGCCGCCGTAACCACGGCGCGGGCCAGCGGGTGGCCACTGCCGCTTTGCAAAGCGGCGGCCAGGGTCAACAGCGCATCCGGGTCGGCATCGGCCGGCACGACAAAGTCCGTCAGGCGCGCCTGACCCAGCGTCAGTGTGCCGGTCTTGTCAAACACCACCACGCCAGCTTTGTGGGCCAGTTCCAGGGCCTGCGCGTCCTTGATCAAAATGCCGTGGCGTGCCGCCACGCCGGTACCCGCCATGATGGCCGCCGGTGTGGCCAGCCCCAGCGCGCAAGGGCAGGCGATGACCAAGACCGTGACAGCGTTGATGACCGCCACCTCAAATGAGGCGCCACTGAGCCACCAGCCCAGCAGCGTGAGCAGTGCCAGCACCAGCACCACGGGCACAAACACCGCACTCACCTTGTCGACCAGGCGCTGGATCGGTGCCTTGGCCGCCTGCGCATCTTCCACCAGCCGGATGATGCCCGCCAGCACCGTGTCGACGCCGGTGGCCGTGACCTGCACGATGACTCGGCCGTCGCCATTGAGCGTTCCCCCCGTCACCCTGTCCTTGAGCGTTTTGCCGACCGGCAGCGGCTCACCCGTGAGCATGGACTCATCGACCTGGGTCTGGCCCTCCTTGACCCGGCCGTCCACGGCAAAACGCTCACCCGGGCGCACCACCAGCTCGTCACCCACCAGCACTTCGTCAATGGGCACATCGACCTCGCCGTCCAGCCCCAGCAAGTGCGCGGTTTCCGGCCGCAAGGCGTGTAATGCGCGAATGGCAGAAGTGGTCTGACGCTTGGCGCGGGCCTCCAGCCATTTGCCCAGCAGCACCAGGGTGATCACCACGGCCGAGGCTTCAAAATACAAGTGCGGCATCGCGCCAGGGTCGGCGTTTAGCCACAGCCAGACCGAAAGCGCCCAGCCGGCGCTGGTGCCCATGGCCACCAGCAGGTCCATGTTGCCGCTCAGCGCTTTCAGCGAATGCCAGCCTGCCTTGTAAAAACGCCCTCCCAGAATGAACTGCACCGGCGTGGCCAGCACAAACTGCAGCCAGGCAGGCAGCATCCAGTGCTGCCCCATAAGATCACCCAGCATCGGCAACAGCAAGGGCAATGACAGCGCCAGGCCCAGGGCCACGGGGGCGAAACCGGCCCAGTTCGACTCCGGGGGTGCGTCAATGGCGGCATTGGCTGCCACCGGTTC
>JALNWC010000009.1 GCA_023231075.1 Rhodoferax sp. | reverse complement strand
GTGGTCCTTAAAACGTTTCCCAGCCCCCGGCGGCGGCCAGCGCGCCGACATTCGCCAGCTGCTTGCGTGGTGGCGCGGCAATGACCTGCTTGGCGCGGGGTGGTTGCACAGGCGCAGGGCGCGGCTTGCCGCTCACCGCGAACTGGGGTGCGGCCATGTAATTCACTTTGTCGTTATCGAGCTTGAAGACGCTGGCGACCTCAGACAGGCGGCTGGCCTGCTCTTGCAGAGAAGCCGCTGCTGCGGCAGCCTCTTCCACCTGCGCGGCGTTTTGCTGTGTGGCCTGATCCATCTGTGTGATGGCCTGGTTGATCTGCTCTATTCCTGAGGTCTGTTCCTGGCTGGCCGCCGTGATCTCGGCCATGATGTCGGTCACGCGCTTGACGCTGTCGACGATCTCGTCCATCGTCCTGCCGGCTTCAGCCACCTGTTTGCTGCCTTCTTCGACTTTGTCCACCGAGTCGCCAATCAGGGTCTTGATCTCCTTGGCTGCTGCTGCCGAGCGTTGCGCGAGGTTTCTCACTTCGGTGGCTACCACGGCAAAGCCGCGCCCCTGCTCTCCGGCCCGGGCGGCTTCGACGGCAGCATTCAAGGCCAGGATGTTTGTCTGGAAGGCGATGCCATCGACCACACCGATGATGTCGACGATCTTCCTGGACGAGGCGTTGATGGAGTCCATGGTGTCAACCACCCGGGACACGACACGGCCTCCCTTGACTGCGACGCTGGAGGCGGACCTCGCCAGTTGGTTGGCCTGGCGGGCGTTGTCGGCGTTTTGTTTGACGGTGGAGGTCAACTCTTCCATGGAGGCTGCGGTCTCTTCCAGTGAGCTGGCTTGTTGTTCGGTGCGGGAGGACAGGTCAAGGTTCCCCACCGCGATCTCCGAAGCCCCCTCGGCCACACTATGGCTGGCAACCTGGACCCGGACCACCATGGTGAGCAAAGAAACCTGCATCCGGCCCAATGCGGCCAGCAATTGGCCACCCTCGTCGCGCTCGTGTCCTTCAATGCGCTCCGTCAGGTCTAGCGCCGCAACCCGGTTGGCCGTGTCCACCGCCTGCCGAATCGGCCGGATGATGCCGCGCACGAGCCAGATCGACAACACGCCCCCCACCAGCAGCGCGCACAAGCCAAACAGGATCAGGCCCTGGCGCGCCGACAGGCTCAAGGCGCTGATGTGAGCCGCGGACGCATCGATCTTGGCTCGCTGGGCATCCCCAAGCCGGGTCACGGCCTCCATCAAGGCCTGCGCAGCTGGCGTGAAACGGCTGGAATACACTTGCTCGATGTTCGCAGTCAGGCCGCCATCACGGGCTACTGTCAGGTCTTCACGGGCTTTCAGAAACGCACTGTTGGCCTGCGTCATGCGACTCAGAATTGCCTGGTCTTCGGGAGTAGTCAGCATGCCGCCCAGCTTTTTCAGCAGTTCCTCCACCACCGCAGAGGTCTGGTTGATCTCGGGGCTCAGCACATCCCCGACTTGGGGCTCCGAGCTCAATGCATAGGCTTTGGAGCGGGCCACATTGACCGAGAGGTGCCGTTGCAAAGCCCCCGTCAGGCGCTCGGTTGCGATGGCTTCATCGACCATCCGTCCAGTCTCCTGTGACACCTGGTGCAAAGACCAGATGCCTAACGCCGAGCCCACAAGGGCAACGGCTAAAGCAAGCGATACCCCCCCCAGAATCCGGCGCGAGAAGGACCCCGACACCCTGAATCTTCTCCATGAACCTGCATGTGACATTAACGACTACTCTTTCTGGAAAATCGGACCACGACGGCCGTTGGCGTTTTAAGGCAAGGAAAAACCTGGCAATTTTGAGCAACCCATATGACCGAGTCGTGACAAATCCGCCACCACGGGCTGTCGGGTCTGTCGTGTCAGCGCCGATCGAATAGTGACCCAGGGGGGGGTGCTGGTTTTGCCTGTTTTCCTTGGCTATGATTTTAGTCAGGGGGAAAGGCCCGAAGGACGTAGCCCGTAGCGGATTGCCCCCTGCTCGCGCTGCCTCAGAAAAGTTCGTCGGCCACGATGGCCTCATCGGTGGCAATTTCCACCCGGTTGGGGTACAGCCGGGTGCTCACGCGCTGGCCCGCCAACTCACATGGCACCGAGTAGCGGTTGCGCGCCATGACCCCCAAGCAGGTGCTCGATACCTTGGCTGAGCATCCAGCCATCAAACACCGTGGGCATGTTTGTCGGGTGTACCGCTTTCAGGTTAGGACGCTTGCAGGGACTCAGCGTGAGGGTTCAGTGACCCGAAAATGGTTTGGTCACAAATTGCCGGAAATGACGGCTACGATTTGCCGGATTCCACACCTCCCCGCATCAGCGCCTCAATCTCGGCCACGCCCACCGGCACGTCGCGGGTGAGCAGTTCGCAGCCGGTGTCGGTGACGATGGCGTCATCTTCAATGCGGATGCCGATGTTGTGAAAGTGCTCGGGCACACCTTCGGCCGGGCGCACGTAAATGCCGGGCTCGATGGTGAGCGCCATGCCGGCTCGCAAAATGCGCGCCGGGCGGTCCTTGATGGTGTCGCCGGTCAGGGCGTCCTGGCGCGTGCTGACCTGGCCGATTTCACCGGGTTCGGTGTAGTCGCCGCAGTCGTGCACGTCCATGCCGATCCAGTGGCCGGTGCGGTGCATGTAAAACTGGAAGTAGGCCCGCTTTTCGATCACGTCGTCCAGGCTGCCGACCTTATTTTTGTCGAGCAGGCCGACATCGAGCATGCCTTGCGCCAGCACTTTGACCGCCGCGTCGTGCGGGTCGGTGAAGCGTGCGCCCGCCTTGGTGGCGGCAATGGCGGCTTCCTGCGCGGCCAGCACCAGTTCGTACAGCGTGCGTTGCGGCCCGGTAAATTTGCCATTGGCGGGGAAGGTGCGGGTGATGTCGCTGGCATAACCGTCGAGCTCGCAGGCGGCATCGATCAGCACCAGCTCGCCGTCGCGCACCAGGCCGCGGTCGGCGCGGTAATGCAGCACGCAGGCGTTGGCACCGGCCGCCACGATCGAGCCGTAGGCCGGAAACTGCGAACCGTGGCGGCGAAACTCGTGCAGCAGTTCGGCTTCCAGATGGTATTCGCGCACCTCCTGCCCGGCGCGCAGCATGTTGGCAGCCACTTGCATGGCGCGCATGTGGGCGCTGGCACTGATCTGCCCGGCGCGGTGCATGGTGGCCTGCTCATACGCATCCTTCACCAAGCGCATTTCATCGAGCACGCCGCACAGGTCGTGCTGGGTTTTCGGACACAGCGCACCAAAACGCACGCGGGCGCGCAGGCCCCCAAGCCAGCCGTCGATGCGCGTCTCCAGCCCATGGTGGGTGGCAAACGGGTACCAGACGGCATCACGGCCGTCGATCAGGGCGGGCAATTGGGCATCCAGTTCGGCCACCGAATAAGCCGCCTCCAGCGCCAGTTGGGCCGGGGCGGCCGCAGGGCCGAGCCGGTAGCCATCCCAGATTTCGCGCTCCAGGTCCTTGGGCTGGCAAAACAGCGTGCTGCGGCCGTCACCGGTCACCACCAGCCAGGCCTTGGGCTCGGTAAAACCCGTCAGGTAATAAAAATAGCTGTCAGCGCGGTACGGAAAGTCGCTGTCGCGGTTGCGTTGCTGCTCGGGTGCGGTCGGGATGACGGCAATGCCGTTCGCGCCAATTTTTTGGGCCAGAAGGGCACGGCGCCGGGCGTAAACGGAAGAGGGATTCATGGCATGTTCCTTATGGAAATTGAAGCAATGGCAAGCTCGGCTGCAAATGGGCCGCCCGGATCATGCGTTGAGTTCGGCCAGCCGCTGGGGCGTGCCGACATCAGTCCACGGTCCGGGGTACAGCTCGGCAGAGACCTGGTGACTGTCCATGGCACGGCGCAGCAGGGGGGCCAGCGCGGCCTTGATGCCCTGCGGGTTGCCGGCAGCGATGTCGCACCACGGCGCCTCGAACAGCGCGCGCCGGTACAGGCCGATGGTGGAAAAGGTATGGCGCGGGCGCGGGTCGTCTTTGGCCAGGTTGAGCGCCAGTGCCGGGCCTTCTGATACGGCTTGCAGGCCGAAGTCGCCGCCCGGGTTGTGCGCCGGGTTGGGCACCAGCCACAGGTGCGCCAACTGGCCGCTGGCGGTAAAGCGTTCAAGCGTTGACTGGCTGAATTCAAAGCCGGGGGTGAACACATCGGCCGCCAGCACCCAGAACACCTCGTCGAGCAGCGGCAAGGCGCGTGCAATGCCGCCGGCGGTTTCCAGCGCACCGCCGAAGTCATGGCCTTCGTGCGAGTAGTGCATGGCCAGGCCGGGCGGTTGGGCTGCTTGCACGATCTGCTCGGCCAGCCAGTCGGTGTTGATCAGCACCTGCTTGCAGCCGCCGCGCTGCAGTGCCTCCAGCTGCCATTGCAGCAGCGGCTTGCCCCGCACTTTCAGCAGGGGCTTGGGGCAGCTGTCGGTGAGCGGGCGCATGCGTTCGCCCCGGCCAGCGGCCAGCAGCATGGCGGTGGCCGGGCGGCTCATGGCTGTCTGGACTGCGCCTTGGCCTCGCCGTAACCCGCGATCAAGTGGGCATAGACCGGGCCGGGTCGGCCGGAGCCGACCGCTTGACCGTCCAGCAGGGTCACCGGCAGCACTTCCTTGGTGGCCGATGACAGCAGCAACTCGTCGGCGTGCATGACTTCTTCGCGGCTGATGCGGCGCAACTCGAACGGGATGCCGCGGGCGCGGCAGATCTCTTCGATCAGGCCGTAACGAATGCCTTCGAGCACCAAGTTGTCCTTGGGCGTGCCCAGCACCTTGCCACCCTTCACGACCCAGACGTTGCTGGCGGCGGCTTCGCTCAAAAAGCCGTCACGGAACATCACGGTTTCCAGGGCGTCGGCATCAAAGCTGATCTGGCGCGCAAACACCGCACCCAGCAGGCTGGTGCTCTTGATGTGGGCCTTTTCCCAGCGGAAGTCGTCGGCCGTGACGCAGGCCACGCCCTGGCTGCGCTGCGCCTCGGTGGGCAGCTTCATGGTGTTGGTCATGACAAACACGGTGGGCGTGATGTCGGTGGGCATGACGTGGTCGCGCATGGCCACACCGCGCGTGACCTGGATGTAGATCAACTGGTCAAGATCATGGACGTCAACGCCTTGTGAGGCGGCAAACGTGACCATCAATTGCTGCGCAACCTCGGCCCATTGGGCGTGCGTCAGCGGGTTGGCGATGCGCAACTCGCCCAGGCTGCGGTCAAGTCGCGCCATGTGCTGGGCAAAGCGGAACATCTGACCGCCATAGGCCGGCACCACTTCATAGACGCCGTCGCCAAAAATGAAGCCGCGGTCCATCACGCTGATCCTGGCATCGGGCAGCAGGGTGAACGCACCGTTGAGGTAACAAGGCAGGGGGGGTAAGGTATTCATGTGTGAATTATGCGTGGGCTGGTCTCATGTTGAGAAAAATCGCCCTGGACATGACGCCAAGGTTTTTATACTATACGAATAATCTGTCTGCTTCAGGCACCCTCAATTTGGCCCTCACGCCCACGCCTCCCCCCATTGCATCGTCATTGCGCATCACCATGAACATCGGCAGCCCCATCCCCCCCGCCACGGCGGTTCATCCCGACACCACCCATGTCTTTCACCGCCAGTTGCAGCACCAGTTGCCGTTGGCGGTGTCGGGCCGGGGCATCACCCTGACCGATGCCAGCGGCAAGACCTACCTGGATGCCTGCGGCGGTGCTGCCGTGTCCTGCCTGGGCCACGGTCACCCCGAGGTGCTGGCGGCCATGCACGCCCAGATTGACCGGCTGGCCTACGCCCACACCAGTTTCTTCACGACCGAAGTGGCCGAGGAACTGGCCGATGTGCTGATTGCGTCGGCCCCGGCCGGCATGAGCCATGTGTACTTTGTCAGTGGCGGTTCGGAGGCGATGGAGGCGGCGCTCAAGATGGCGCGGCAGTATTTTGTCGAGATCGGTCAGCCGCAACGCCGCCATTTTGTGGCGCGGCGGCAAAGCTACCACGGCAACACCCTGGGCGCGCTGGCGGTGGGGGGCAATGCCTGGCGCCGCGCCCAGTTCGAGCCGCTGCTCATCGACGTGGCCCACGTGGCGCCCTGCTACGAGTACCGCGACCGCGCGCCTGACGAGACGCCAGAAGCCTACGGCCAGCGGCTGGTGGCCGAACTGGAACAAAGCTTTGCGCGCCTGGGCCCGGGAAACGTCATGGCTTTTGTCGCCGAAACCGTGGGCGGCGCCACGGCCGGCGTGTTGCCGCCGGTGCCGGGCTACTTCAAGGGCATTCGGGAACTTTGCGACCGCCACGGCATTTTGCTGATTCTGGACGAGGTGATGTGCGGCATGGGCCGCACCGGCACGCTGCACGCCTGTGAACAGGAGGGCGTGGTACCTGATTTGCTGGCCATTGCCAAGGGTCTCGGCGGCGGCTACCAACCGATTGGTGCGGTGCTGGCGCAGAAAAAACTGGTTGATGTGTTCCGTGCTGGCAGCGGCCTGTTTCAGCACGGCCACACCTACCTGGGCCATGCCGTGGCCTGCGCGGCCGCGCTGGCCGTGCAGCGGGTCATAGCGCGCGACGGCCTGGTGGCGCAGGTACAGGCGCGCGGCCAGACGCTGCGCGGCTTGCTGCAGCAGGCGTTTGCCGACCATCCGCATGTGGGCGACATCCGCGGCCGCGGTTTGTTCTGGGGTCTGGAGCTGGTGGCCGACCGCGCCTCACGCCAGTGGTTTGACCCGGCGCTCAAACTGCACGCCCGCGTCAAGCGCGAGGCCATGGCGCTGGGCCTGATGTGTTACCCCATGGGCGGCACAGTGGACGGGCGCTGCGGCGACCACATTTTGCTGGCGCCACCGTTCATTGCCAGCGAGGACGAGCTGGCGCTGATCGTGGCGCGGCTGGCGCAGGCCATCCACTTGTCCATGCCCGCCTGATACCGGAATATGCGCTATTTGCATGAGAAAGCAGGGTTGCTATTTTGCTTTTTAATATCAAGAGGATTCGGTCTTTGAACTAAGATGTCACACTGTTTAAACAGAAAGTGTTTAGGCCGTTCGAAAATTTTTATTGTTGGAGATCCCATGAAAAAATTGTCCCTGGTTGTCAGTGCCATCGCAGCTACCGCCGCCCTGATGGCTCCCGTGAGCAGCGTGCAGGCGCAGCAAAAATTCATGACCATTGGCACCGGTGGTGTCACGGGTGTGTATTACGCCGCCGGCGGTGCCATCTGCCGCCTGGTGAATAAAGACCGCGCCAAGCACGGCTACCGCTGCTCGGTGGAGTCCACCGGGGGTTCGGTGGTGAACATCAACACCATCAAGGCCGGTGAGCTTGACTTTGGCGTGTCCCAGTCCGATGTGCAGTACAACGCCTACAACGGCGCCAAGCAGTTCGAGAAAGACGGCAAGCACACCGACCTGCGTTCGGTGTTCTCGATTCACCCGGAGCCCTTCACGCTGCTGGCCCGCAAAGAAGCCAACATCACCAAGTTTGAAGACCTCAAGGGCAAGCGCATGAACGTCGGCAACCCCGGCTCCGGCAGCCGCGCCGCCATGGATGAACTGCTGGCCGCCATGGGCTGGAAAACCACCGATTTCGGTCTGGCTGCCGAACTCAAGGCCGACGAGCACGGTGCCGCCCTGTGCGACAACAAGATCGATGCCTTCTTCTACGGCGTGGGACATCCGAGCGCCAACATCCAGGACCCGATCACCACCTGCGGCGCCAGACTGGTGCCGATCACCGGGCCGGCCGTGGACAAGCTGGTCAAGGCCAACAGCTACTACGCCGCGGTCGACATTCCTGGCGGCTTGTATGCGGGCCATCCCAACCCGACCCGCACCTACGGCGTGCTGGCCTCGTTCGTGACCTCGGCCAAGGTGCCTGACGCCACCGTGTACGAGTTGGTCAAGGCCGTGTTCGAGAATTTTGACGAGTTCAAAAAATTGCACCCCGCCTTCATCGGCCTGACTCCCAAGAGCATGATCAAGGATGGCCTGTCGGCCCCCTTGCACCCCGGCGCCGTGAAGTACTACAAGGAAAAAGGCTGGATGTAATCCGGCCCAGCTGAACGTCTTCGGACCACGTCCGCAAAAAAGCTCTGACCTGTCAGAGCTTTTTTTGTTGATCAAACCACTTTGATAAAGAAATTCTTATGAAATCAGCAACGGCTAACGGCAGCGTGCCAGAGATTGATGTCGAAAAGTTCGTCGCCGACAACGACACCGGCGCGCGCAGTCCCGGTCCGCTGATGAAACGTTTTCTGCTGCTGGTGGCGCTGGCCTGGTCGCTGTTTCAGTTGTGGATTGCCTCGCCGCTGCCGTTCAGCCTGGGCGTGCTGGTATTCAACGACACCGAAACACGGGCCATCCACCTCGGCTTTGCCGTGTTCCTGTCCTTCATGTCCTACCCGGCTTTCAAGCGCTCGCCGAGCGACCGCGTGCCGCTGACCGACTGGATATTTGCCATCGTCGGCACGTTTTGTGCGGTTTACCTGTTTGTGTTTTACCGCGAACTGTCGACGCGTCCGGGGCAGCCGACGGCCATGGACGTGTACACCGGTCTGGTCGGCATCGTGCTGCTGCTGGAGGCCACCCGCCGGGTGCTGGGTTTGCCGATGGTGATCGTGGCGCTGGTGTTCCTGGGCTACACCTTTGGCGGCCCCTTCATGCCCGACATGATTGCCCACCGCGGCTTCTCGCTGAACCGTGCCATGAGTCACCAATGGCTCACCACCGAGGGCGTGTTTGGTGTGGCCTTGGGCGTTTCCAGCAGTTTCATTTTCCTGTTTGTGCTGTTTGGCTCCTTGCTGGACAAGGCCGGTGCCGGCAACTACTTCATCAAATCGGCGTTCGCCCTGCTCGGCCACATGCGCGGTGGCCCGGCCAAGGCGGCGGTGTTGTCGTCGGCGGCCACCGGCATCATTTCGGGCTCATCCATTGCCAATGTGGTGACCACCGGCACCTTCACCATTCCGCTCATGAAGCGCGTCGGCTACCGCCCTGACCAGGCGGCGGCGGTCGAGGTGTCGAGCTCGGTCAATGGCCAGCTGATGCCGCCGGTAATGGGCGCGGCGGCTTTCCTGATGGTGGAGTACGTGGGCATTCCCTACATCGAGGTCATGAAGCACGCTTTTCTGCCGGCCATCATTTCCTACATTGCCCTGCTCTACATCGTCCACATCGAGGCCCTGAAAAACAACATGGTCGGACTGCCACGGCGCCATCTCGGCTCGGCGGGTTCGCGCCTCTTGTCTTTTGGCCTCACGGTGGCGGGTTTCATCGTGCTGTCGGGTGCGGTCTACTGGGGCATTGGCTGGATCAAGACGGTCATGGGTGACGACGCCGTCTGGGTGATCGGTGCGGGCCTGCTGGCGGCCTATGTCGGCCTGTTGTGGTTTGGCGCCCGCCAACCCGAACTGGAACTCGACGACCCGAACGCCCAGGTGTTTGAACTGCCCGAGACCGGGCCTACCGTCAAATCCGGCCTGCATTACCTGTTGGCCGTGGTGGTGTTGATCTGGTGCCTGATGGTCGAGCAAATGTCGCCCGGCTTGTCTGCTTTCTGGGCCACGATGTTCATGATTTTTGTCATGCTGACGCAAAAGCCCATCATTTCCTGGTTCCGTGGCCGCAGTGATTTGGGCCTGGCGGCACGCCAAGGGGTACTGGACCTGATCGACGGCCTGGTCACCGGCGCGCGCAACATGATCGGCATTGGCGTGGCCACGGCGGCCGCCGGCATCATCGTGGGCACGGTGTCGCTCACCGGCATCGGCCTGGTCATGACCGAGATTGTCGAGTTGCTGTCGGGCGGCAACCTGATGCTGATGCTGGTGCTGGTGGCGGTCATCAGCCTGATCCTGGGCATGGGCCTGCCGACCACGGCCAATTACATCGTGGTCTCCACGCTGATGGCGCCGGTGGTGGTGGAGCTGGGCGCGCAAAGCGGCCTGATCGTGCCGCTGATCGCGGTGCACCTGTTCGTCTTTTACTTTGGTTTGATGGCCGACGTGACGCCGCCGGTGGGACTGGCGTCATTTGCCGCGGCGGCCATTGCGCGCTGCGACCCGATCAAGGCCGGGGTGACGGCGTTTTTCTACAGCATGCGCACGGCCATCCTGCCCTTTTTGTTCATCTTCAACACCCAGTTGCTGATGATCGGGATAGATGGACCGTTCCACCTGATCCTGACGGTGGTCAGCGCCACCGTGGCCATGCTGGTGTTTGCGGCGGCCACGCAGGGCCATTTTCTGGTCAAGTCGCGCTGGTATGAAACCATCGCGCTGCTGCTGGTCACTTTCACGCTGTTCCGCCCGGGTTACTGGTGGGACATGGCTTACCCGCCGTACACCGAGGTGCCCGCGGCCCAAATCAGCCAGTTGATTGAAGCCCAACCCGCCAATGCGGGCAAGCGGATCTGGATCGAGGGCACCAATATCGACGGCAAGGACATCCGCAAGGGCGTGTTGCTGCCGCTGGGCCCGCAAGGCACGGCGCGCGAACGTTTTGCCAGTGCCGGCATCACCGTGATGGCGCAGGGCGATGCCTTGTTGATCACGCAGGTGCGTTTTGGCAGCCGCGCCGAAAAACTCGGCATGGAGCAGGGTTTCAAGATTGTCTCGGCAGAAATGCCGGCTGATCGGCCCGCCAAGGAGTGGATGTTCCTGCCCGCCCTTGCCTTGCTGCTGCTGGTCATTGCCTTGCAGCGCGCCCGCGCCCACGTCCGCAAGGCCGGGCCATGACCCGCGTCGCGCTGATCCACGCGCTGGCGCACTCGGTGGC
This sequence comes from Rhodoferax sp., assembly GCA_023231075.1. Classification (GTDB taxonomy): domain Bacteria; phylum Pseudomonadota; class Gammaproteobacteria; order Burkholderiales; family Burkholderiaceae_C; genus Rhodoferax. The sequence continues at coordinate 9,557 of JALNWC010000009.1, read as the reverse complement.
GCCGATCAACGCCGAGATGGCGCGGGCCTGGCCCGACTGTGAACGCATGAATTTGCTTGACGACAGTCTCTCAAGCGACCTGGCGCGCAGCGGTCGCGGGCTCGATGCGGCCATGCACCAGCGCTTCGAGGCGCTGGCGTCTTATGCCGAGGGTACCGGTGCCCAGGCCATTTTGTTCACCTGCTCGGCTTTCGGGCCGTGCATTGACGCCGTGGCCGCGCGACGTCCCCACATGCCGGTGCTCAAGCCCAACGAGGCCATGGTGGCCGAAGCCGTGGCAAGCGGCCAACGGATCGGGCTGATTGCGTCATTTGCGCCCACGCTGATCTCCATGCCGGCCGAGTTTCCGCCGGGTACGGCGCTGGTGACCCGGCTGGCCGAAGGCGCCATGGAAGCGCTCAACCGGGGTGACACCGCAGGCCACGACGCCCGGGTGGTGGAGGCCGCCCGCTGGCTGCAGCAGCAGGGTTGCGAGGTGATGGCACTGGCCCAGTTCAGCATGGCGCGCGCCGAAGCGGCGGTGCGCCAGGCGCTGGGTCTACCCGTACTGACCACGCCCGCCAGCGCCGTGCGCGTGCTGCGCCAGCGTCTGGGGGCCTGAGCGGTTTATTTTTGCAGCGCTTCGTCGAGCACTTCTATCCAGTGCCGCACCGGCGTGTCGGTGCCGCTTTGCAGGTGGCTGATGCAGCCGATGTTGGCTGACACGATCTGCTCGGGGGCCTGGTCGCCAAAAGTGGTGGCCAGGTTGCCGAGCTTGCGGTCGCGCAGCTGGTAGGAAATCGTCGGGTTGAGCACGCTGTAGGTGCCCGCCGAGCCGCAGCACAGGTGGGCGTCGCAGCCGGTGGTCTTGACGTTGAAGCCCAGCTCGCCCATGTATTTCTCCACGCCGCCGCGCAGTTGCATGCCATGTTGCAGCGAGCACGGCGGGTGAAAGGCGATGCGGCTGGCGCTGCCCGCCACCCGGCTTTTGAGCTGGCCCACCAGCTCGGGCAGCCATTCGCTGACGTCCCGGGTGAGTTCGCTGACGCGCTGCGCCTTGGCGGCGTAATGCGGGTCGTCATGCAGGATGTGGCCGTAGTCCTTGACGGTGACGCCGCAGCCCGAGGCGTTGATGACGATGCCCTCCACGCCGGCTTCAATGTGCGGCCACCAGGCGTCGATGTTGGCGCGCATCTGGGCCTTGCCGCCGTCCTGGTCGTTGAGGTGAAACTTGACCGCGCCGCAGCAACCGGCCTTGGCCGCCGCCACGCACTGGATGCCGGCGGCATCAAAGACCCGGGCCGTGGCGCTGTTGATGTTGGGGCTCATGGCGGGCTGCACGCAGCCTTCCAGCACCAGCACCTTGCGGCTGAGTTCGCGGGTGGGGGTTTCGCCCGCAGGCTGCCTGACTGGGACCTTGTTTTGCAAGACTTTGGGCAGCAGCGGCCGCAGCCGTTGACCGACGGCCATGGCCGGGCCAAACAGCGGCGATGGCAGGCCTTCCTTCAAGACCCAGCGCAGCGCGCGCTCGCCTGCCGGGCGCGGCACTTGGGCGTCGACCAGCTTGCGCCCGATGTCGAGCAAATGGCCGTATTGCACGCCGCTGGGGCAGGTGGTTTCGCAGTTGCGGCAGGTCAGGCAGCGGTCCAGATGCGCTTGCGTCTTGCGCGTGGGCACCGCGCCTTCCAGCACCTGCTTCATCAGGTAAATGCGCCCGCGCGGGCCGTCGAGCTCGTCACCGAGCAGCTGGTAGGTCGGGCAGGTGGCGGTGCAAAAACCGCAGTGCACGCACTTGCGCAAAATGGCTTCGGCCGCCTGGCCATCGGGCGTGCCCTGGTAGTGGGGAGCGAGTTGGGTTTGCATGGGCTTGAAGTGCTTAGATGCCGGCGTACATGCGACCCGGATTAAGAATGCCTGCCGGGTCAAACTCGGCTTTCAGGCGGCGGTGGATTTGTTCGACGGCGGGTGTCAACGGGGCGAAGCCGTTTTTGGCGGTCGTGGCGGCATCACTGGCAGCCATGAAAAGGCTGGCTGAGCCGCCCACCGCACTGGCAGCCTGGCGCAGTGGTTCCCGTGCCGACTCGGGAGCCCGCAGCCAGCGCTGGCCGCCATGCCACTCGACCAGCTGCGGCCAAGGCAGGTCCAGCACCGGGGCAGTTGGCGGCAGACTCAGGCGCCACAGGGCCATGGGTTCAGGGCTCACTGCAGTAAAGAAGGGCAATTTCAGGTCGCGGCACGCGCTCCAATCTGGCCCGGCCTGGGTGTTGTCCATGCGGCGGCCGGGCACCTCGGCCAGCATTTTTGTACAGGCGGATTCAACCGCCGCGATGGCGCCGCGCAGGCGCACAAACAACAGTTCTGGCGCGTTGGGGGCGGTGTCGTCGCACACCCAGCAACTGGCGTTGAGCGGCAGCGGCTGCGCGCCCCAGCGGTGCAATTGCGCCAGCGCGCTGGCCTGGTCGAGCTCAAACACCAGCGTGGCCTCGGCCGGCGCCACCGGCAGTACCTTGAGCGAGATCTCGGTGAGCAGCCCGAGTGTGCCCATGGCCCCCACCATCAGACGCGAGACGTCGTAGCCGGCCACGTTTTTCATGACCTGGCCGCCAAAAGTGAGCTGTTCGCCGCGGCCGTTGATGAGCTGCACACCCAGCACATAGTCGCGCACGCCACCCACACCGGCGCGCGCCGGGCCGCTCAGGCCCGCCGCCACCATGCCGCCGCAAGTGCCGTTGACGCTGCCAAAGCGGGGGGGCTCGAACGCCAGACATTGACCCTTTTCAGCCAAGGCGGCTTCGAGCTCGGCCAGGGGGGTGCCGGCGCGCACCGTGACCACCAGTTCGCTCGGCTCGTAACTCACGATGCCGTGGTAAGCCTTGGTGTCGAGCAGTTCACCCTGCGGCGCTTCGCCGTAAAAGTCTTTGCTGCCGCCACCGCGAATGCGCAAGGGGGTGCGCTGCGCGGCAGCGGTGTTGATCTGGTCAGTGAGGTGTTGCAGGGCGGTGTCCATGGGGGTTCACAGGTGAGGCGACTGGCCCGATGGTAGAACACCAGCCATGAGGAAGGCATTGAATTTTTTGAACACGGCGTGTTCGAAAAATTGTGCTGCCTGACTCGTCATCCCGGAGCCGATCCGGGATCGAGGAAGTCTTGGATTGCGGGTCGGGGCTTGCAATGACCAACGCCAAGCGCCATCCGGGAATTCGGTTATGCGGTTATGCCCGCAGGTTTTCACGCCAGCGACGCAGCCGACGGGCCGATTTCCAGAGCCACCAGAGTTTGCCAGTCCAGGCCAGCGCCCGCCGGGGTTTGAGGATCAGCAGCAAGGCCAGCACGCCGGCGGGCCACTGCGGGTGTTGGTAAAGCCAGGCCAGACCTGCCCCAAGCTGGTCAGCCAGGGCAGCCGGGCGTTGCAGGCCCTGCATGTCACTGCGCAGCTGCAGCCGCAGCTCGGTACTGCGAATCAGCAGGCGCTGCTGGCGCTGTTGCAGCTCATGGGGAGTCATTCGGCACGCTTGAAGTCACGCTGGCGCGGTCACGGGCCAACTCGGCCAGGCTGGCCTCAAACAGCTTGGAACCAACGCCCAGCCTGCGCTGCGCGGCGCGCAACAAGAGCCCGCCCGCCCCGCCAAACAGCAAGGCCAGCACGCCCACGGCGGCCAGGCGGTAGCCGTCCCACAGCAGCAAAATCACAAAGCCGCATAACAGCACCAGGGCCACGGTCAGGCTGATAAAAGCTGCCGCGCCCCAGAGCAGCCCTGCGGCCAGACGCTGCTTTTCCAGCCCGAGCTCGGTGCCCAGCAGGGCAAGGCGAACCTGCGCAAGCTCAAGTGCCGAGCCCAAGGAGTGCTGCAACTGACCAAACAGGCCGGAACCGGCGCCCGCCATGGGCTTAGCGGCGGCTGATCAACAAGCCAACCACCAAGCCCACGCCTGCTGCCACACCGATGGATTTCCAGGGGTTCTCGTGGACAAACACGTCGGTGGCGTGGCCTGCGGCTTTGGCCTTTTCTACCGTGGCCTGTTGCAGATGTTGCAATTCGACCCGGGCCTTGCTCATGCGGTCGCGCACGCGCTCACGCAATTGGGCCGTGCCTTCACCGGCGTGGTTGGCGGTGAGTTTCAGCAACTCTTCTGCATCGGCGATGCCCTGATGCAGATCGTCCATAAGTTTGTCTTTGCTGTGTTGAACAGTGTCTGCCATGATGGTTCTCCTGAAAAGTGGTAACTGAAAACTGAAACAGTGAGTTTAGTCTGTCACAAGTAAAACGAGCGTGCATGTGGATTTTTAGTTGCGCCAGATTTGACAAATCGCATGGCCTTCAGTCCTGGAAAAAGTTGACCGGCAAGCCCGCCACCTCGACCCGCATCGACAACACGCTGCCGGACAGCGGAAATGCCGCCAGTTCTGCGGCGCTGCGGTGGTGCCGGGCGCTGGTGAGGTACAGGGTTTTGAGGTCTTCGCCACCAAAACACGGCATGGTCGGGCATTGCAGCGGCACGGCAAATTCGGCCAGCAGGCTGCCGTCGGGCGCCAACTGGCACACCCGGCGGCCCTCGAACAGGGCCACCCAGTAGTTGCCCTGCACATCGACGGCGGCGCCGTCGGGGCGGCCCCGGTAGCCGCCGTTGCCGGCATCAAGTCCATTTGACGACCAGCCCTCGGGCTGGGTCTTGAAGCTGGCAAAAACGCGCCGGGCGCGCAAGCTGTTGCTGTTCTGGTCATGGTCCCAGGCCCACACCGTGTGGCTGGGGGTGTCGGCCCAATACAGGGTTTGGTTGTCGGGGCTCCAGGCCAGGCCGTTGGCGGTGGTGGCGGGCAGCTCGGCCGGGTTGATCATGCAGCGTACTTGCGCTGCGCCGGTTCGGGCCAGGTCCCGGGCGTCGATGCAATAAAGCCCCGCGTTGTTGAGCTTGCGGGTCTCGTCGATGGTGCCCACCCAGAGGCGCCCCAGCGCATCGCACTTGCCGTCGTTGGCGCGCATGTGGCTGGCGTCGTAGTCGAGCCTCGCCAGAAGCTGCAGCGGCCCACCCCAGGTGCGCGCCCGAAAGACACCGTGGCGCAGCGCCATCACCAGGCCGCCGCTGGCCGCCGGGGCCATGCAGCCGGGCTCGCCGGGCAGGTCCCAGGCCTCGACCGTGCCCATGTCAATGTTGGCGCGCAGAATCTGCTTGCCCGAAATGTCCACCCAGTACAGCAGTTGCTCATGCGGGTGCCAAAACGGCGATTCGCCCAGGGCGGCCAGGTGCGAAGTGACGGTTTGCCAGGCTTCTGGCGCGTAGGCGGGGTTGGGGATCATGGTGGTTATTGTGCTTGTTTTGCCCGATGGTAGAAGAAAAAAAACCCACCGCAGCCGAAGCCGGGTGGGTTTCATAGCTCAAGGAAATACTGATTTTCTGGCTGCAGGCCCTTGATGCCTGCAGCCCCCTCCCTGATTACCGGCTGTAAGCCGACTCGCCGTGCGATGTGACATCCAGACCTTCGCGCTCATGCTCTTCAGAGACGCGCAGACCAATCGTCAGGTCAACAATCTTGAAGGCAATGAATGACACCACGCCAGACCAGATCACGGTGGTCAGCACCGCCTTGGTCTGAATCCAGACTTGCGATGCGATCGAGAAGTCGCCAGCCGTCACCATGGACGCGGTGACCCAGTCGGCCACATAGCCGGGGCCGCCCAGGGCCGGGCTGTTGAAGACACCGGTCAGGATGGCACCCAGGATGCCGCAGACACCGTGTACGCCAAAGACGTCGAGCGAATCGTCAGCGCCGAGCAGTTTCTTCAGGCCATTCACGCCCCACAGACCGGCGAAGCCCGCCAGGAAACCGATGATCAGCGCGCCGCCGATGCCGACGTTGCCGGCGGCCGGGGTGATCGCCACCAGACCCGCGACACAACCGGATGCCGCACCCAGCATGGACGCCTTGCCACGCATCAGCGTCTCGCCAATGCACCAGGCCAGCACAGCGGCGGCCGTGGCGCCAAAGGTGTTGATGAAGGCCAGCGCGGCAAAGCCGTTGGCTTCCAGCGCAGAGCCGGCGTTGAAACCAAACCAGCCCACCCACAGCAGCGATGCGCCCGCCATGGTCAGGGTCAGGTTGTGCGGGGCCATCGATTCCTTGCCGTAGCCGATGCGCTTGCCCACCATGTAGGCGCCGATCAGGCCCGCCACAGCGGCGTTGATGTGCACCACGGTGCCGCCGGCAAAGTCGAGCGCGCCAGACTGCCAGAGGTAACCGGCCTTGGCATTGAGGCCGTCCACCAGGTCGGCGGCGGTGTAGGCGTCAGGGCCCATCCAGAACCACACCATGTGGGCAATCGGGGCGTAGCTGAAAGTGAACCACAGCGCCATGAACATCAGCACGGCTGAAAACTTCATGCGCTCGGCAAAGGCACCCACGATCAGCGCGCCGGTGATGCCGGCAAAGGTCGCCTGGAAAGCGGCAAACACAATCTCGGGAATGACCACGCCCTTGCTGAAGGTGGCGCCATTGGCAAAAGTGCCCGCAGCGTTGTCCCAGACCCCGGCCATGAAGAGACGGTCAAAGCCGCCAAAGAAGGCGTTGCCTTCGGTGAACGCCAGGCTGTAGCCGTAGATGAACCACAGCACCACGATCAGCGAGAAGGTGACCATGACCTGCATCAGCACCGACAGCATGTTCTTGGAGCGCACCAGGCCACCATAGAACAGCGCCAGGCCGGGTACCGTCATCAAAATGACCAGCAGGGTGGAGACCATCATCCAGGCGGTGTCGCCCTTGTTGGGCACCGGGGCCGGCGCCGCTTCGGCGACCGCAGGTGCGGCGGGCGCCATTGCAGGTGCGGCCGCGGGGGCTTCCGCTGGTTTGGCCTCGGTCATGGCTGCCATGGGGGCCGCTTCAGACGCGGCCGCCGCTGCGGGGGTTTGTGCCATGGCGGTGCTGCCAAGCAACAGGCTCAAACCCAAGGTAAGGGAGGCGAATAGTTTTTTCATGTTGGTGATCTCATAGAAATTTAATCAATTGAGGACAGAGCTGGCGCGCTGCGCGTCGCTGCGGTCTGTCCCGCGAGGTCTCACAATGCCTCAACCCCGGTTTCACCGGTGCGAATGCGGATGACCTGCTCAATGGCCGTGACAAAAATCTTGCCGTCGCCGATCTTGCCGGTGCGGGCTGCGCCTTCGATGGTCTCGATCACACTTTCGACCAACTCGTCGGCCACGGCGGCTTCAATTTTGACTTTGGGCAAAAAATCAACCACATACTCCGCGCCGCGGTAGAGTTCGGTGTGCCCCTTTTGCCGACCAAAGCCCTTGACTTCGGTCACGGTGATGCCCTGCACGCCGATGCCGGAGAGCGCTTCGCGCACCTCATCGAGCTTGAAGGGTTTGATGATGGCGGTAACAAGTTTCATGCAGACTCCTTGGATAGGTAAATGTCATGGAGGCCAGGGGGTTGAAGCTTCATAAGCCCTCCAACGGTTAAATGGACAGGCTTGGTAAGCAGGGTTCATGCCAGAGTTATTTGCAGCCGGTAAATCAGGCCGGTCGCCATGCGGCCGACGCCTTGCGCTAAGATATCTGTATAAAAAAACAGTTTGCACCGAAAAAGTGCAAACTTGCCCGTCATGCGCTGAGAAACGCACTTTTTAAAGCGAGGTCATTCCATGAGTTTGTCTTTGGTGCAAAGCCGGGCTTTGCTGGGGCTGGAGGCTGCGTCGGTCACGGTCGAGGTGCATCTGGCCAACGGCTTGCCCAGCTTCACGCTGGTGGGCCTGGCCGACGTGGAGGTCAAGGAGGCGCGTGAACGGGTGCGCTCGGCGCTGCAAAATTCAGGGCTCGAATTTCCTGGCAACAAAAAAATCACCGTTAATTTAGCGCCGGCCGACCTGCCCAAGGACTCCGGGCGTTTTGACTTGCCGATCGCACTGGGCATTTTGGCGGCCAGCGGCCAGATTGACGCCCGCAAGCTGGCGGGCTACGAATTTGCCGGCGAGTTGTCGCTGTCGGGCGAACTGCGCGCGGTGCGTGGCGCGCTGGCGATGAGCCTGGCGCTGCACGCCAGCCATGTGGTGACCCGGCTCGTGTTGCCGCCCGGCAGCGCCGAAGAGGCCGCGCTGGTGCCTGACGCGCAGGTCTATCGGGCGCAGCATTTGCTGGATGTGGTGCAGCACTTCCTGCCGCAAGAGGTGGATGCGCCCGCTGCAGAGCCCGCCAGCGGCTGGAGCCGGGTCGGCGCTGCAGCGCAGATGCAAGAGGCGCATTACCCCGACATGGCCGATGTCAAGGGCCAACTGGGGGCCAAACGTGCACTCGAGATTGCGGCCGCCGGTGGCCACAGCCTGTTGCTGACCGGGCCGCCCGGCTCGGGCAAGTCGATGCTGGCGCAGCGTTTTGCCGGCCTGCTGCCGCCCATGAGCACCGACGAGGCTTTGCAAAGCGCAGCCATTGCCAGCCTCGGTGGGCGTTTTGCGCTGGCGCAGTGGGGGCAGCGGCCCACCTGCCACCCGCACCACACCGCCAGTGCGGTGGCGCTGGTGGGTGGCGGCTCGCCGCCGCGCCCCGGCGAGATCTCGCTGGCGCACCATGGCGTGTTGTTCCTGGACGAATTTCCCGAGTTTTCCCGCGCCGCGCTGGAGGCCCTGCGCGAGCCGCTGGAGACCGGGCGCATCACCATCTCGCGGGCGGCACGGCGCGCTGATTTTCCGGCGCAGTTCCAGCTGATTGCGGCCATGAACCCCTGTCCCTGCGGTTATCTGGGTTCCGCCCAAAAGAACTGCCGCTGCACACCCGACCAGGTGGCGCGTTACCAGGGCAAGCTCAGCGGCCCGTTGATTGACCGCATCGACCTGCATGTGGACGTGCCCGCGGTAGTCAGCAGCGAACTGTTGCAGGCGCCAGGCGGCGAGCCAAGTGCCGACATCCGCGCGCGTTGCACTGCAGCCCGCGCGCGTTCGGTGGCGCGCCAGGGCGTGGCCAACCAGGCATTGCAGGGGCAGGCGCTGGAGCAGCATTTGCTGCTGGACGAGGCGGCCGCCAAATTCCTCAACGTGGCGGCCACGCGCCTGGGCTGGTCGGCGCGCAGCACGCACCGTGCCCTCAAGGTGGCGCGCACCATTGCCGACCTGGCGGGCGCCCACAGCACCCAGGTCACGCATGTGGCCGAGGCCATGCAGTACCGGCGGGCCTTGCGCACTTCGTAGGCCATGTCATCCACGCGTTTTGATGCCTCTTTTGTGCTGCGCCTGTCGCTGGCGCAGCGTATCCGCTGAGGCAGTGTCTTTGACCTGTTTTCCTGACTGATTGAGCCGCGCTCAGGTCTCGCTGGCGTTCAGCCTGGGCTTGCTGGCCGAAGGGCTGATGGCCTACCCGGTGGGCCGCTGGATTGACCGCGGCCACGGCAGCGGTGTTGTATGCGCCCGCCTCGGCGCTGGTGACGCGATGTTTCCCGCTGGCGGTGCTGCTGCCGGGTGTGATGTGGTCGCCCCAGGCCGGGTACAGCCACGGCTTGGGGCTGTACCCGGCTTGAATGAGCTGGGCGTGGGCGCCCTGATGCTGGCACGGCGCCTGAGTCTGCGCCAGGCCAGGCCGGTGTCGTCAGG
>JALNWC010000008.1 GCA_023231075.1 Rhodoferax sp. | reverse complement strand
TGCGCGAGCGGGCGGCGCGCAACCACCGCTCGCTGCAAGGCGAGCTCATGGCACTGATCCAGCGTGCGGTCGAGGCAGACCCATGGCCTCCGGCAACCCGTGCCAAGCCACTGACGAGCCGACGGCAGGGCTGGAAAACGGTCGAGCAAATTGCCGCAGAATTGAAGGCCAAGAACCCCAATGGCCCCATTCTGGGCCAACCGCTGGGCGTTGACATCATTCGCGAAGACCGGGATTCAAGATGAGCCGTCCGCCACGCGGCCTGTACCTGGCAGAACCCCCGCAGCACTACCTGGTGCGCCCCAGCCTGGTGGTGGACTGCAGTGTCCTGGCGGGCCTCTTGTTTCAGGAACACTGGCTTGTGGAGGCGCAAGCGCGCATTGCGGGGCACAGTCTGAAAGCACCCTGGTTGTTGGACCATGAACTAGCCAATGTGGCAGTCAAAAAACACCGGGCCGGTTTTACCGAACTCGCCAATGACGGACTTGTTGCCTATGCCGACATGGACCTTGAGCGGTTTGAAACATCGCCATCAGATGTCTATGCACTGGCCACCCGCTACCAGCTCAGCGCCTACGATGCAGCCTACCTCTGGCTGGCCGCCGAGCTCACCTGCCCACTGGCCACCTTTGACGAAAAGCTGGCCACGGCCGCGAAAGCGCATTTGAGCAGCTTGCCCTGACCCGCCGGCAAACCTTATCTTTCAGTTCAGGATACCTTCATGGCCACCCCATCCAGCCCCATCGACCCAGCGGCCGACACCACGCCGCAACAGCGTTTTCTGAACCTGCTCAAGCAAGACATCCTCAAACTCGATGCCGCCGAGCTTGACTTTGGCATCTACCGCATCCTCAACTACCGGCGCACGCAGGTGCTGGCCTACCTGGACGAGACCTTGCCGCAACGCATTGCCGGTTGGGCCACCGAGCTGGCCCGGCTCAGCGGCCAGGAATTGGCGCAGAGCGAGGCCGCCAACTGCTATTACCACCTGCACACCTTTTTCAGCCGCTACTGGGACGAGGGCGACTTCATTCCCCGCGCCCGTCGTGGCGGCAGCGCCGCCTATGCCGTGCCCTACCATGGCCAGGATACCCACTTTCACTGGGCCACCAAAGGCAGCCACTACATCAAAAGCGGCGAACTCTTCAGCCGCTTTGCCTACTCCGACGGCCCGGCTGAAGTGCGCTTTACCCTGGCCCGCGCCGACACCGAAAAAGACAACGCCAAAGGCAGTGCCAAACACTTCTTTCCGTCCACCTTCAAGGCCTTGGAGGGCGGCTTCGAGCTGCAATGGCAATGGCGCGCGGCGACCGACGCAGAAGTCAAACGCTACAAAACCAAAGGCTCTTCCCGCAGCGAGGAAGAAGGCGACGAAGACAGCAATTTCGCCACCGAAGGCAATACGCTGCAGGACCGCGTGCTCAATGCCTGGCTCGCGGGTGATGACTTCAAGGGCGCGCGCCCCCCTGCCAGCCTGAACCCCGACACGCTGGTCCGCAACGCGCGCCGATTTGTACGCAAGAACACCAGCGACTTCTTTGTCCACCCCCAACTAGGCGAGTTCCTGAAGGGTGAGCTTGAGGTTTACCTCAAACACGAATTTGTCCAGGTGTGGGACGCCCCCGACAGTGAACTGCCGCGCATTCGCGCCAAGTTCAAACTGGTGCGCCAGATGGCCCTGGACCTGATCACCTTTCTGAACCAGATCGAAACCTTTCAGGCCACCCTGTTTGAAAAACGCAAATTTGTGCTGCAGGCCGACTACCTGGTGCAATGCAGCTGGCTCGGCCGCGAAGCCGGTGCGCTGGGGCAAGCGCTGCTGGCCGAGGCCTGCAGCAACGAAGCACAAGCCAGGGAGTGGGCGCAGTGGGTCGGCGACAAAGCCAAAAAACCCAATGGCAAAAAACTGCTGGCAGCCTACCCGCACCTGCCGCTGCACACCCGGCACTTCGGCCCCGACTTCAAGGCCCGCGTGCTCGCCTGTTTTGACGACCTTGAGGCCGCGCTCGGCGGCGAACTGGTGCACGCCGACAACTACGCCGCCCTGCGCACCCTGGAACCTGCCTACCGCGAGCGGGTCAAGTGCATTTACATTGATCCGCCGTACAACACCGATGCCTCGCCCATTGACTACAAAAACGGCTTTCGGGAATCAAGCTGGTTGTCATTGATGAGTTGCCGGGTGCATTGCGCCATGGGCATCCTCGCGCAGACGGGCGTCCTCTGCATTGCCATTGATGACGCAGAAAACGCGGCCCTGCGGCTGCAACTGGAACACAACTACCCCGACACCGTCTTGGGTACCGTGGCAGTGCGAGCCAATCCGTCGGGTCGTCCAACCAAAGCCGGGTTTTCGGTATCGCATGAATACGTCCACTTCGTCGGCAAAAGTACCGCCGCCACGGTGGGAAAAATGAACCCGACCGAAGACCAGGCCGCGCGCTTTTCCGAAGAAGATGCGGAGGGTGCTTTTGAGTGGCGCAATCTGCGCCGGGAGGGTTCCAATTCAGACCGAAGTGCGCGGCGCGCATTGCACTACCCACTTTACGTTTCTGACAGCAAGGTCCGCATCCCTGAAATGACTTGGGACGAAGAAACAGAAGAGTGGCTATTCAAAGAGTCGCCTAACTTTGACGAGGCGACCACTTGGCCCATCGACGACAAAGGCAATGAGAAAACCTGGCGTTGGAGCCATGAGACCGTGCGTGACAACATGAAAGACATAGCAATACGCAAAGACCGTAGCGGCAAGAATTATGTCTATTACAAACGTCGCCCCAATGAAGAAGGTGTTGTGGCTGTCACGACCTGGTTCGACTCCAAATACAGCGCGACCGAACATGGGACGGCCTTGCTGAAAAAGATGTTTGGCAAGCCGCCTTTTTCCTACCCCAAGTCGATCCATGCCGTGCAGGACAGCATCTACGTGGGCGGCGCCAGCAAGCCCGACGCCATCACCCTCGACTTCTTCGCCGGCAGTGCCACCACCGGCCATGCCGTCATCAACCTCAACCGCGAAGACGGCGGCGCGCGCAAGTTCTTGCTGGTGGAACAAGGTGACTACTTTGACACCGTGACCCTGCCGCGCATCGCCAAGGCCATGACCGCCCCCGAGTGGAAAGACGGGCAACCCAGGGACGGCGTGCAGAACGCCGATGGTGGCGACGCCACCCACTGGAGCCGCCGCACCCTGCCGCTGGTGCGCGTATTGCGTCTGGAACGTTATGAAGACAGCCTCAACGCCCTCGATCTGACCCACACCACCGAGCCAGACCAAGCCGGGCAAACCAGCATGAATCTGGTCTCGCGGGACGCCGGTGAGCACCTGCTGCGCTACTGGCTCATGGACAGCGTCAGTGGTGACGGCACCACGGCGGCCAACGCCCACGCGGTGCGCCTGTCCAGTACCGAACTCACGCACCCGTTTGACTACCAGCTCACACTGTTCGAGCCCACCGGCGAGCGGGTGGTGGCGGTTGACATGCTGGAAACGGCGCGGCTGTTGCTGGGGCTGGTGCCCAAACGCCAAATTGAGCTGCGCGACCCGCAAGGCCAGCGCCACCAGCTCATGCACGCGGTGCTGGCCGCTGACCTGGCTCACCAACAAAATCTTGACCTGAACCGCTCGGCTACCACGTGCCTGCCGCACCAACCCGTGCTTTTATGGCTGCGCAACGCAGACGACGAACGCCCGCCCGAGCAGGGGCAAACCCAATACGATTGGCTCTGCGCCCAACTGGCCAGCGTGTGGGGACTGGCCCCGGGCGACTTTGGCACCATCTTTCACAACCGGTCCGCCTTCTGGCCAGCCGGGGTGCGTGCCGCCAGCATCGACAGCCTGCTGGCGCAACGCATGATGGAGCGCGCCAAGTGACCCAACCCGCCAAAGCCCCAAAGTCGCCCAGCACCCGTGGCCAGCGTTTTGACCGCAGCCTGCTGCTGGTGCGCTGGCTGGCCAAGGAATTAGGCGGGCGCTACAACGAACTGCTGGAACGGGTTAAAGACACCCCCGACGCCGGTGCGCCCGGTGCCTCCGCGCGCCTGGCCGCGGTGCTCTCACGCAAGGGCGTGCGCGTGACCCCCGACGTGCTGGCGCAACACGAGCGCGCCTTCATGACCGACTGGGCTGGCATTGCCAGCGCGCGCGAGGCGGCGACTGGCGAGCGTTTTGCACTGACGCATTTCCAGTGGTTGGCGGCGCTGTTTGTCGAGCATTACCTGTACCGGCTGGCCGCGCCCGGCGGGCGCGCCGACATGGTGACCGAGATCAATACCCTGCGCGAACAGGCGTTGTCGTTTTTGCCCGCGGTAACCGGCCCCGAGCTGAACCGGTTGGCACTGTGGATGGCCACCGGCAGTGGCAAGACGCTGATGCTGCACCTCAACACCTTGCAGTTTTTACGCCATGCCACGGGCATTCTGGGCAGCGCACCGCAGCGCGTGTTGCTGCTCACGCCCAACGAGACCCTGTCCAGCCAGCACCGCGCAGAACTGGCCTTGAGCGGTATTGACGAGGTGGTGCTTGAGCGCGCGCTGGAGATCACCGAGCTCACCAAGCTGTACCTGCCCGAAGACAAGAACGGCCAGCGGGTGCGCGTCAAGGCCGGGGTGTCGGTCAGTACCGACCAGTACCCCGGCCCCAACCTGGTGCTGGTCGACGAAGGGCACAAGGGCGGCAAAAGCAATTCGGGGGAAGAGTCGGCTTTTCGGGAGCGCCGCCAGGCGCTCACCGGCACACACAAAACGCAGCCGGTAGAAGGTGTGCCCGGCTTCGAGTTTGAATACTCGGCCACCTTTGCCCAGATTGCCGATGGTGATCCCGATTTCTTCAACGATTACGCCCGTTGCGCGGTGTTTGACTACGGTTACCGTCGCTTTCACGACGATGGTTTTGGCAAGAGCCCGAAAAGCCTGGTCACGCGCGACCTGCATGCCCAAGACCTGGTGCTGGCAGCCGCGCTGGTCGCCTTTTGGCGGCAGGTGCGCTACTACAGTGCAGACGCGGTGCGGGCGCAAAACTACCGCCTGAGTTCGCCGCTGGCGGTGTTTGTCGGTCAGAGCGTCACCGGAAAAAGCCAGGACGTGGTGCAGGTGCTGGCGTTTCTGGCCCGCTTTGCTGGCGACGCCAACTTTGCCAGTGGTTTGCTGGCGCAGGTGCTGGATGCCACCCATCCGATTCAGCAGGCGCTGTTTGCCGCGCAACTCGATTTAGCCGCCGAGCGCGCACTGGGTGCGCCGGGCCTGCACCAGCACATGTGTGTTGCTTTGTTTGGCGGACAAGGGCCATTGGCCGTGCGGGTGTTGTCCAGGGACGAGCTGGGCCTGCGCCTGCCCGGTGCGCCGGGTGACCACTGGTGCGGCACGGCCTATGTGGGCGATGCGCCCAAGCTGGCGGCGGCGCTCAAGACTGCGGGTGTGACGGTGGAAGCCCCCGATGCCGTCACGGGTTCGCTGTTTGCACGCCTGGACGACCGCCCGGAGCTGAAGTTTTTATTGGGCTCGCGCAAATTCATCGAAGGCTGGTCCAGCTTTCGGGTCAGCACGCTGGGGCTGTTGCAGATTGGCCGCAATGCGGGCACGCAGGTGATCCAGTTGTTTGGCCGCGGGGTGCGCTTGGCCGGTGTCGGTGGCCGGCTCAAGCGCGCCGACCATGTGCCGCAACTGGGGCCGCATCCGGCGGGCATTGCCCTGGCTGAAACGCTGTATGTGTTTGGCGTCAGGGCCGAATACATACAGACCTGGCTCGACACCCTGAGCCGCGAGGGCATGCCGGCCCAAAGTGCCGTGTTGCCAGTCAGCCTGCGCTCTGACCTGGATGCCCTGGCGCTGCAGGTGCCCTTGCATGACGAGACCCGTCTGGTTGAATTTGGCAAGCGCTGTATTGGCTTTGTGGCGGCAGACCATGGTGGTGTCACGATCGATTTGTCCAGCCATTGGGTGATGCAGGACGGGGTGGGCGAAAAACAGGCTTTGGACACGGCCGTGCAACAGCATGCGGCGAGCGACCTATTGATACGCTGCGTAAGTGCCGAGACGCTGTTCCAGCATGCCCAGCGCTGCAAGCGCCAGCAAAACATGCAACAGCTTTGGGTAACCCCCAGCAGTGCTTTACATTGGTTGCAAGCCGTGCGGGTGAATGTGCCCACGGTGTTGCTGCCGCTGACCACCGAGGTGCAACAGCGCCTGCGCCATGAGGTACTGGCCCAGTGGGAGGCGGCGCTGGGCCGCTGCCTGCGCCGCGCCCGGTTGGCGTTTTTGACGGAACAACCCAAGTCAGAATTGATGTCCGGGGATCATGCCAATTTCCCGCTGCAAACGCTGCCCGATGGCACCACCGGAATGGGCTACCGCATTGAGGCCATGCTGGCCGAACCCATCATGAAGGCGGCCCTGGATGCACTGCAAAAAAGCCTGAAAGGTGCACAACTCAAGCCTCACGGATGGGAACGGATCGTGGCTTTGTTGCGCGAAGAAGTGGGCGAAATCGACCTGCATGACACCCTGATCCATGTGCTCACCGCCTTGGCCGAAGGCACTGACGTCGACGAGCTGACGTTGCCCCTGCCGCGGCTGCATATTCCCCAGCATCTGTACAGCCCATTGCTGTTGGCCGCGCCGGCTGCCGTGGTGGAGGAAGGCGCCCAATTGAGCTTGCTGGACGACCAGCCGCTTGGCTTGCGCATATCGCCACCGCCGCTTGAAAACAGCGAAGCCCGTTTGGTGTGGGATGTGCGCCGTGTCTGGGAACGTCTGCACACGCAAGCGCAGTGGGCGGGCGTGGAGGTGGTGTTGCTGCGCAACCTGGCCGACGTCGGGGTGGGCCTGTTTGCTGCCGAGGGTTTTTACCCGGACTTTTTGCTTTGGCTCAAACGCGGCAATCAACAGGCACTGGCTTTTGTCGAGCCCAAAGGCCTGCGCCACCAATGGCCCACCGACAAATTTGACTTGCTGGAAAAAGTGGTTCCCGCCTGGAAATTTTCGGTGCCCGTGTGTGGTTTTGTGCTGAGCAGCAACAGCGAGCAGGAGCTGCAAACGCACCAGGCCGGTTTTACCTGGGCCACCGCGCCTTCGGTATTGCTGCACCAGGATACCGACGGGTTTTACGTTGAACGGCTGCTGGCCACATTGCGTGCCTTGTTGCCCGCTTGAAGCCGCTTGATCAGCGACAAGAAGGGGTCAATCGGCCACCTGCACCGGCACCCGTTGCGCCAGCGCGCACATCAGCTCGTAGCCCAGGGTGCCGGCCGCCTGCGCGACTTCGTCGATGCCCAGCACCGCACCGTTGGCGGCGCGGCCCCACAGCGTGACCTCGCTGCCCATGCCGGCCTCGGGTACCGGCGTCAGGTCCACCGTGACCATGTCCATGCTGACGCGCCCGACCAGCCGACTGCGCACGCCGGCCACCAGCACCGGGGTGCCGTTGGGGCAAACCCGTGGGTAGCCGTCGGCATAACCGCAGGCCACCACGCCCAGGCGCATCGGGGCATCTGCCACAAACCGGGAGCCGTAGCCCACGCTGGCGCCCGCTGCAATGTCCCGCACCGCAATGATTTTTGCCGCCAGCGTCATGGCCGGCCACAGGCCCCACTCGCTGGCCCAATGCTCGGGGTGGTCGGGCGAGCTGCCATACAGGCTGATGCCCGGGCGAATCCAGTCCGACGCCCGCACCGCGTCGGCATGGCGCAGGCTGGCGGCGCTGTTGCTGAGGGAACGCTCGCCCGGCAGGTCGCGCGTGACCTCGCTGAAGCAGGCCATTTGCGCGGCAATGCCCTGCCCGCCATCGGCGTCACTGAAGTGCGTCATGAGCGAGATTTCGTCCACCTGCGGCAAGGCGTTCAGGCGCGCCCAGGCACTGCGGTAACACGCCGGGGTAAAGCCCAGCCGGTTCATGCCCGAGTTCATTTTCAGGAACACGCGGTGGCCGACATGGGTCTTGCAGGCCGCCAGCATGTCGATTTGTTCGTCGCAATGCACCGTGTGCCATAAATCAAGACGTGAGCACAACTCCAGGTCACGCGCCTCGAACACGCCCTCCAGCAACAAAATCGGGCCGCGCCAGCCCAACTCGCGCACGCGTCGGGCCTCGTCCAGATCGAGCAGCGCAAAGCCATCGGCACTGCGCAGCCCCTCAAACACGCGCTCGATGCCATGGCCATAGGCGTTGGCCTTGACCACCGCCCAGACCTTGGCGTCAGGGGCCGCCAGGCGGTTGCGCGCCAGGTTGTGCTGCAGCGCAGCGGGGTGGATGGTGGCGAGGATCGGGCGGGGCATAAAAGCTCTGGGGAAATTGCGTTAGGGTGATTTTGACACTGCAGCGGCGTGCTATAACCCGGATACGTTTGGAGACATGTCACCCCTAAAGCGCCGCCGCCCGCGGTTGCCAAAATACCACCGATGAAACGCGGCTTCTTCACCATCATGGCAGCGCAGTTTTTCAGCTCGCTGGCCGACAACGCCTTGTTCGTGGCCGCCGTGCAATTGCTGCGCACCAGCCACGCCCCGCAATGGCAACAAGCCGCCCTGGTACCCATGTTTGCGCTGTTTTACGTGGTGTTGGCGCCTTTTGTCGGCGCCTTTGCCGATTCCATGCCCAAGGGCCGGGTCATGCTGATCAGCAACTTCATCAAGGTCGGGGGCTGTCTTTTCATGCTGTTTGGCACCCATCCGCTGCTGGCTTACGCCATCGTCGGCCTGGGCGCGGCGGCCTATTCACCGGCCAAATACGGTATCCTGACCGAGCTCTTGCCGGCCTCGCAACTGGTCAAGGCGAATGGCTGGATCGAGGGCCTGACGATCGGTTCGATCATTCTGGGCGTGCTGCTGGGGGGGCAACTGGTGGGCCGTTATGTGTCGCAGCCGCTGCTGGCCATTGACATCCCCGGCATCGACACGGGCATCAACAACCCGGCCGAAGCTGCCATTTCGGTGCTGATCTTTGTCTACCTGCTGGCGGCCTGGTTCAACACCCATATTCCGCTCACCGGCGTGCTGATGCGCCCCATGCCCAAACGACGGCTGACCCTGCTGCCCGATTTCTGGACCTGCAACGCCCGCTTGTGGCGCGACAAACTGGGGCAAATCTCTTTGGCGGCCACCACCCTGATCTGGGGCGTGGCGGGCAATTTGCGCTTTATCGTGCTGGCCTGGGCCGCCGCAGCCCTGGATTATTCGGTGACCCAGGCCTCGGCCCTGCAAGGGGTGGTGGCCATTGGCATGGCCTTCGGCGCGGTGGTGGCGTCGATGCGCATGCGGCTGGAAGACGGTCCGCGCGTGATCACCCTGGGCATCGTCATGGGCCTGCTCATCATCGGCCTGATCTTCATCACCAATGTCTGGGTGGCGGCACCGTTCCTGATTTTGCTGGGTGCCCTGGGCGGCTTTTTGGTGGTGCCCATGAACGCGCTGCTGCAGCACCGCGGCCACAACCTGATGGGCGCCGGGCGCTCCATCGCCGTGCAGAATTTCAATGAACAAGCCTGCATCCTGGTGCTGGGCGCGCTCTACAGCCTGTCTACCGGGCTGGGCTTGCCGACCTTTGCCGCCATCACAGGGTTTGGTCTGCTGATTGCCGGCTTCATGTGGCTGGTCCGCCGCTGGCACGCGCGCAACCTGTCGCAGCACCATGAGGAAATCGACCGCTTGCTGGCCATTGCCCGCAACGACAAGGCGCACGGCTGATTACTGTTCGCTAATTTGTCTGTTGTCTTGAGACCTGAGAGAGGGCAGGTAAGATGAACCATATTTTCTTAATCTGCTGCCCACATGTCGTTTCAACTTGAATCGCTCCACTACCAGAGCCAAGCGGTAGCTGCCGTTGTCGAGGTGTTCGCGGGCACGCCACGTCAGACGCCGGACTTTTGGGCCAGTCATGCGCTGTTCGCCAACCAATGCAAGCTCGATTCCGCAACGCTGGCGCTCAACCTTGAAACCGTTGCCCGCAAATATTTAGCTGACGCATCTCTCCTGTGCAAGCACGTGGCAGAACCCCGGCCCTTTCCCTTGGATATTTGTGTGGACATGGAGACCGGGACCGGCAAAACCCTGGTTTATCTGCAAACCATTTACGCCCTGCAAAAGCAGTACGGCTGGAGTAAGTTCATCATCGTCGTGCCGTCGGTGGCCATTCGCGCAGGCATTTTGAATTCACTTCAAAGCTTTGGCCGCCAACTCGCGGAGCAGTACCAGCGCAATGCGCCGATCAGCCATTTTGAGTACGACAGCGCCAAACTCACCCGGCTCAAGCAATTCATCACCAACGCCGAGCCACAGATCATGGTAATGACCTTGCAGTCGTTCAGTGCCGATGACCGGGTGATCAATCGCGCGGGCCGTGATGACGCCATTGACGGTAAAACCTGGTTTGAAGCGCTGGCAGAGTGCCATCCGGTCGTCGTGATGGACGAGCCGCAAGAAGGCATGGACACAGAAAATGCGATCCAGCGGCTGGTCAGCCTCAACCCCCTGGCGAAGCTGCGCTACTCCGCCACGCACGCCGTGGTGAAAAACCGTGTTTACCGTCTTGCCCCTGCCCAGGCTTATGCGCAAGGGCTGGTCAAAAAAATCGAGGTGCTGTCGGTTACCGAAAAAAATGACGAAGCCACACTCAAAATTGAGCTGGCCGAAGTGCAGGCCACCGATGTCAGTGCACCCAAAGCCAAACTTCGTCTATGGATACGCAACACCAAAGGGGAATTTGCCTGGAAAGAAAGCCGTTGGCTCAAAAGAGGCGACCCGCTCGCCAAAGCCAGCAACAACATCAGCTACGCCGACTTCACCGTGGAGCGCATTTACAAAAAAGGCCTGCGCAACGGCATCTGGACGGTGCTTTTTACCAACGGGATTGAACTGCAACTGAACCAACGCGCGGGCGACATGGCGGGCTTGTTCCGCGCGCAACTGGGCTGGCTGATTCAGACCCACCTGGAGAAAAAAGCGAAGCTGCTTGAGAAAGGCATCAAATGTCTCTCCCTGGTGTTCATTGACAAGGTGGACAACTACCTGGCCACAGAGGCTGCCACCCCGCCGCTCATCAAAACCCTGTTTGAAGAGGAATACACCCGCGTCGTCAGTGCGCAAACCGGGCGCACGCCCACTCTGCAAGAGGTCGCCGCTTGCCAGGGTTCCTATTTCTCACGCACCAAATCGGGCGACTACACCGACCGGGTCGACTCGATGGCCACTAACGCCGAAATCTACCGGCGTATCTTGCATGACAAAGAAGGCCTGCTCAGGCTGGACGAGCCGATTGAATTCATTTTTTCGCACTCCGCTTTAGGTGTTGGCTGGGACAACCCCAATATTTTCAATATCGCTACCCTTAACCAGAGCTACAGCGACAGCAAGAAGCGGCAAGAAATCGGGCGTGGCCTGCGCATTTGTGTCAACCAGGACGGCCAGCGCGTCTACGACAGCGCTGATGTATCAGAGGGTGAGGAAACCAACCTGCTCACGGTCATTCCCAACGAAACCTACGCCACCTTTGCCCGCCAATACCAGCAGCAGGTAGAAGACGACTACGGCGACCTCAATGCAGGCGCCAAGCTGCGCGAAAACAACAAAGGCCAGCGCAAGCACAACACGATCCATCGGCGTGACGACCTGTTCAACAGCGCCGCATTCAAGAGCTTCTGGCAGCGCATGGCCCGCACCACACGCTACACCGTTAGTTTCAGTGAAGACGACATCGTGAACGAGGCCGCCCCCAAAATGGCCGAAATTGCCATGGCGGCCTACCAGGCCGAGGCGACGCTGACCCGCATTGAAAGCCTGGGCGACAGCCCCAACGACGCGGCCGGACAAGAGTATGAATTACAAGGCGTTTGGCAGGGCAGCGAAACCCAAACCCTCAAAGCCCGCTTTGCGCCGCTGGACTTGGCGGAAGAACTCTCTGAAGGCACCAGCCTGTCACTGCGCGCCACGCACCGGTTACTGTTTGATGCGCTGCAAGACCCGGTACGCGCCGCCCACCTGCTGCGCAACCCGCAACGCTTTTTGCAGCAAGCCACCACCATCATTAAAAACGCAGAAACCGAAGCCATGCTGCGCGGCCTGCGCTATGAGGCCGATGGCGGCACCCTGCCGCTGGACATCTTGCAGGCCAGCATCAACACCTACAAATCAGTGGTGCGCACCCCTAACACCGGTGTCTATGACCAAGCCATGGGCGACAGCGACACAGAGCTCGGGTTTGCCAGAGACGCCGACCGCGACCCGCAACTGCTGTGCCTGCTCAAACTGCCCGACGGCTACAAAATTGCCACCCCGATCGGCACCACCTACACCCCCGACTTCGGCTTGGTCTTCAAAGCCCGGCAACGCAGCGCCATGCCCGGCAGCCGCTATGGCACAAGCAACGCCGAAGATGTGCCCGAAGATGTGCCCGAAGATGACGACAACAGCTTTGTGTTTGTGGTCGAAGTCAAAGGCACGAACGACCTGGACGACCGCGCCGCGCTGACCGAAGACGAGCGCCTGAAAATCTTGTGCGCCGAAAAACACTTCAAAGCCCTGGGTTTCGAGACTCGGCGCAATGGCCGCGCCCTGACCTTGCTGCCCGGTCAGGGTGCTTACAGCGCGCCCCATGCCAGCTACGACCACTTTAAAACCGGCTTGACGCTGGGCAACCCCAGCACCTGACGCGCTCACCCATAAAAGCAAGCCTCATGAGCACTACGCCCGAAATACTCCCCAATGAGCCCCTGAACGCCCCGCGTCTGCCTTTAAGCCCCGACGTGCTGGCCGAACGCCTGGCGCGGTTGAAACACGACTTTCCCGACCTGTTCACCAACGAAGGCCGGCTGAACCCCGCCGAGTTGCAACGCCTGGCAGGTGACGGTGAAACCGAGCGCTATGAATTCCGCTGGCACGGCAAGGGCGACGCCAAGCGCCGCGCCTTCACCCCCACCACGGCCGCCCTCAACTTTGATGCGGCCCGCAGCGTCAACCCCGGCCGGGCGCGTGGCAACCTCATCATCGAAGGTGAAAACCTTGAAGTGCTGAAATTGCTGTTGTCGAGCTATCGCGGGCAGGTCAAGTGCATCTACATCGACCCGCCCTACAACACCGGCAAGGACTTTGTTTACAGCGACAAGTACACGCAAGACAAGCGCCCCTACTGGGAGCAAACCGGCGTCACAGAAGACGGCGTGAAGGTCGATACCAACTCGGACGCCGATGGCCGTTATCACTCCAACTGGCTCAACATGATTTACCCGCGCCTGCTGGTGGCACGGCAGTTGTTGCGCGAGGACGGGGTCATCATGGTGTCGATTGACGACTATGAAACTGACAACCTGCGCCGCGCCATGGACGAGGTGTTTGGCGAAGAAAACCACGTTGCCACCCTGGTCTGGGAAAAAGGCCGCAAGAACGACGCCAAGCTATTTTCCGTCGGCCACGAGTACATGGCGGTTTATGCCAAAGACTTGCAAGCCTTGAAGGATGTCAAAACCGTCTGGCGCGAAGCCAAGCCCGGCGCCAAGGAAATTTGGGACGAGTACCTGGCGCTGCGCAAAACGCACGGCGACGACGACAAGGCGGTCGAAGCCGCACTGACCGAATGGTTTCGCAACCTGCCGGCGGGCAATCCGTCCAAAAAACTGGCGCGCTACCGCCGGGTGGACAAAAACGGTCCCTGGCGTGACCGCGATATTTCGTGGCCGGGCGGCGGTGGGCCACGCTACGACCTGATTCACCCGATAACCGGGTTGCCGTGCAAAGTGCCGGAGGCCGGTTGGCGGTTTGCTGATCCGGCAGAAATGCAACGGCAGATTGCCCTCGACCTGGTGGTTTTCCGGGAGGATGAGAGCGAGCCGCCGTTCCGCAAAGCGCATTTGCGCCCGGTAGCCGATGAGCTGGATCCCGAAAACGGCTTGGACGAAGAGGACGAAAACGCCACCGCCGACCCCGATGACGCGGGCTTGGCCATGCAGGTGCGCGGCTCCTGCATCTACAAACAATCCCAAGTGGCAGTAAAGGCTCTGCGCAAGTTGATGGGCGCCAAGGTGTTTCCCAACCCCAAAGACTATGAAGAGCTGGCCAAACTCATTCAGTACGTGACCGGTGGCGACACGGATGCACTGGTGCTGGATTTTTTTGGCGGCAGTGGCAGCACCGCCCACGCCGTGCTCAAACTCAATCAGGACGATGGCGGCAACCGGCAATTTATCACGGTGCAACTCCCCGAAGAAATCAAACCCAAGGAGGCTGCTTTCAAGCGGGGTTACCGCAAGATCAGCGACATCACCATCGACCGCGTCAAGCGTGTGCTGGCCGGTACGGGGGACGCTGCGCAGCCGCTGGACGCGGGCTTCAAGGTGTTCAAACTGGTCAAGTCCAACTTTCCGCGCATTGAATTTGCGCCCGACCCGGACAAGACCGAAACCGACAACCTGGCCGCGCTCAAAGCCTATATCCAGGCCAAGGAGGCCAGCCTGTTCAACATCCTGCCGCGTGAGCAGATTCAGGACGAGGTGTTGCTCAAGTGTGGCTTTCAGCTGGACTACCAGCTTGAGCGCATGACGGAGGTGCTGGAAAACGAAGTCTGGCGGGTGCGCGACCGTCAGACTCTTCCGCGCGAAGCTATTTTTTGCTTTGATACCCTGCTGACGGAACCCACCGTGGAGTGGCTTAAAAAACAAACCTGCCGCGTGATTCTGTTGGAAGGTGCGCTAGACACCACCATCAAATGGAATATGCGCCACGCCCTGGGTGCGAAATTTATTGCGTTTTAGGGACGCAATGACAAAGCCCAAGGCTGATTCCATATTTTCAACATGAAGAGGACGCCATGACCACTGTGTATGACTTTGAAGCCCGGTCCATCGACGGCAAGCCGGTGGCCCTGGAAAATTACCGCGGCAAGGTGCTGCTGATCGTCAACACCGCCAGCGCCTGTGGTTTTACGCCCCAGTTTGCCGGCCTGGAAAAGCTCCATGAAAGCTATGGCCCGCAAGGCCTGGTGGTGCTGGGTTTTCCGTGCAACCAGTTTGGCGCGCAAGACGCAGGATCTGACGGCGAGATCGCCGAATTTTGCCAGCGCAACTATGGCGTCACATTCCCGATGATGGCCAAGATCGAGGTCAACGGTGCGCAGGCCCACCCGCTCTACCAGTGGCTGGCGGCAGAGGCACCGGGCCTGCTGGGCAGCAAATCGATCAAGTGGAATTTCACCAAATTTCTGGTCGGCAAGGACGGCCGGGTGCGCAAGCGCTACGCACCCACGGACACGCCCGAGCGTCTGGCCAAGGACATTGAAGCCGCGCTGGCAGCCTGATACAAACAAGCGCTTGGGTTTTACTACGCTGTTGGCCCAAATTTTGTAAGACCGATTTTCGACACCCCTCAACGAACCGCTTTTAACGGTTCGTTGTCAGCAACGCAGCGTTTGCGGTCTTAGAAATTTGCGATCTGCCCGCTCCAAAGCGGCCGTTGCCACCCAGAGATCGACAGGCAATTATGTGGCGAACCTTTCGCCAAAATGGGCACCCGGACTCGAACAGATGCTGTCATTGGAATGGTTGCCCGATACCTGCGAGTGGGCAAAAAAATTCTCAATACCGGCCAATAAATTGGAGCCAGCGCTGCCTTCCGAGCCCGCCCCCAACTAAACCAAGAGTGCCTCGACTCCTTTGGCCTCAACCATTTGCAATAACTTTGCCGAGGCCCCGCTGGGGTGTTTGTTGGCAGCGGGCGACTCCCATTTTTGCACTGTCGATACGCTCACATTGAGCATCGTTGCGAAAACCGCTTGGCTTGCTTTCACAATCGTTGTGCGGATTGCCACAACGCGCTCTGGTGTGTAAGCAGGAGGCACTTCGCAAAGCGCTCGGATGCGAGCCATGTCTGTTTTAGACATAACGCCGTAGGTGCTCATGTCTGCCGCTGTATCCAGCAGTTCCTGGAGCATGCGCGCTTCTTCACTGGTTCTTTTCGGCATTGCATATCTCCTTTAAGCTTCCGTTAAACTTCATTTCATCAAGTTTTGACATGGGTTGAATTTGCAAATTTGCACCGATAAGTTTGACCGCTTCCACGGCAGAATCAGAGAAGTCGGTGCCCGGTGAGCTCTTTTCTCTGCCGAGCAAAAAGAAAATCGCTGCAGCATGTTGTTTGGCTACCAATGTCCTTGTCCCCCCACTTTTCCCCATACCTGCAATGGCGACCCGCTTCTTGCAAATGCCGCCACCCAGGTCTGCCTCAAACAAGCCTTGCTCTATCTCTCTTGCAGCCCGACACAATACGTCGTCACCAAGTAATTTCTTTGCCCATCTGTCAAGAAGGTCTTTGTCTTAAAAACGCGTTTTTGATCCGTCATGGGGTCGAACTGTAGCACTTTTTACTATAAAAATAGAGCTGTCGGTCAAAAGCTGCCATCAAGAGCGACAGCACCCCCAACAACAGCACCGGAGTCGAATTGGGCAACCCGTAAGCGGCCTGTAGCGACCGGCTCTCATGGCTCTAATTCGGTAACTCGCCATACCTTCGAAATCCTTGCAAGCATTGAGTTTCCCGAGTGTCTTGGGCCAACCGCGTAGTGAACCCAGGCACTTATAAAAAAACCCGTCGCCAGGACGGGCTTTTTGGGGTCTGGATGTACCGAATCAAATGTTCGGCGTCGCCAGGTAGGCGGCGATGTCCGCCAGATTTTGATCCGTCAAGCCTGAATAATTGCCCATTGTCCCAACGCTGTTGATCGCACTGCGAATCACGGTTGGGTTGTTGGCACCATTGAGCACTTTCAGGGTGGCGGGAGGTGTGCCATGGCACATGCCGCAGTTGTTGCTGGCATACAGTGTTTTGCCGGTGGCAGCTGATGCCGACACCGCTGGATTGCTCACGGCAAAGGTACGGCTCACGGTGGCTGCCGCAGCAAAGCTGGCATTGCCGGCCTGATCGGCGGTGATGGTGCAGTTGCCTGCCGCCAACGGCGTCAGTGTGTTGCCGCTCACCGTGCACACCGAGGGCGTGGTGGAGGCAAACGCCACCGCCAGACCCGAGCTTGAAGTCGCGGACAAGGTGGCGGGCGTTCCCACTGTCTGTGCGCCGGGCGATGCGAAGCTGATGCTTTGGCTTGGCAGAACAAGGCCTGTGGCCGACGCGACGGTCAAGGTGTCGACGACCGGCACCGCAGCGGTGTAATTGGCATCGCCATCTTGGGTCGCACGCAAGCTGCAAGTGCCTGGTGCGACCAGGGTCAAGGTGGTGTTGGCCACGGTACAGACAGCGGGGGTGGTGGACGTGATGGTTACCGGCAACCCGGATGTCGCCGTGGCGACCAAAACTGGCGTGGCAACCCCCATGGTCTGGTCACCGGGCGATGCGAATGTGATGCTTTGTGTTTGCAGGGCGGTGCCGGTGCCGCTGCCGATGCCATTGGCAAGGTAAGTGGCAATGTTGTCGGCGGTCACCGTGGTGATCGTGCTCGCCAACGGCCAGCGCACACTGCATGGCCTGGTCTTGACAGGTCGTCTGGCCGATGCGTTGACCCAAGGCAGCCTGGTGCGGGTGCAGGGCGTGTTGTCACCGGATGCGCGCAGTCTGGCCGTGTCATCGGCCAGGGTGTTGAGCGCTGCGGCCCTGATGCAGGGCTCGGGGTCGGTTGAAATTGAAGGCTATGTGACGGCCGTGACTTCCAGCAGCCGTTTTACCCTGGGCACGATCGAGGTCGATGCCCGTAACGCGGTTTACGCGCCCAGCAACCTGTCCCTCACCGTGGGGGCACAGGTGGAAGTTTATGGCGTGCTGGCGGCCGGGCTGCTCAATGCCACCAAGGTGGAAGTGGAAAGCGAGCACATGCTGGGCCAGGCAGAGATCAAGGGCCGCATCACCGACTACGTGAGCCAGTCAAACTTTGTGGTCTATGGCCAACGTTGCGATGCTTCGGCGGCAAGCTTCAGTCACGGTATGGCCTCTGATTTGGCGGACTGGAAGGGCCTGGTCAAGGTCACGGGCACCCAAGCTGGTGACGTGCTCAAGGTGAGCACGCTGGAGTTTGAGCTTGAGGGGTCGTGATCCGGGCCACTGATCGGGGGGGGGGCCGGGTCAGCGCGCCACGGCGCGCAGCCGCTGTGCCGCCTCACGCAGCCCGGCGGCCGTGGCGTCCCAGCCCAGGCAGGCGTCGGTGATCGACACGCCGTAGCGCAGGTTCTTGGGGTCGGCGAGCTTCTGGTTGCCCTCGAACAGGTTCGACTCCAGCATCACGCCCTTGATGGAGCGGCAGCCGTCCACCACCTGCCCCACCACATCTTTCAGCACCAGGCTTTGCAGCGCGTGATTTTTGCGCGAGTTGCCGTGGCTGCAGTCGACCACGATATTCACCGGCAATTTGGCGCGGGTGAGTTCGGCCTCGGCTTGCGCTACTGCCACCGAGTCATAGTTGGGGACGCTGCCGCCGCGCAGGATCAAATGGCCAAGGGCATTGCCGCGGGTCTGCGTCAAAGCCACCTGGCCTTCGCCGTTGATCCCCAGAAACGTGTGCGGATGGGCGGCGGACAACATGGCGTTGAGCGCCACGTCCAAGTTGCCGTCGGTGCCGTTCTTGAAACCCACCGGGCTCGACAGGCCGCTGGCCATTTCGCGGTGGGTCTGGCTCTCGGTGGTGCGCGCGCCAATCGCGCTCCAGGCAATCAGGTCGCCCAGGTACTGCGGCGTGATCGGGTCGAGCGCCTCGGTGCCGCAGGGCAAGCCCATGTCGTTCAAGTCCACCAGCAACTGGCGCGCCAGGTGCAGCCCCTCCTCGATGTGGAACGAGTCGTCCATGCGCGGGTCGTTGACCAGCCCTTTCCAGCCCACGGTGGTGCGCGGTTTTTCAAAATAGACCCGCATCACGATGAACAACTGGTCTTGTAGTTCATCCGCCAGCGCCTTCAGACGTTGCGCGTAGTCCCGGGCCGCCACCAGGTCGTGAATCGAGCAGGGGCCGACCACCACCAGCAGGCGCGGGTCACGCCCCTGCAAGATGTTGGCCACGGCGGTCCGGGCTGCGCTGACGGTTTGCATGGCACGGTCGCTGGCGGGCACGGCGTCGTGCAAGGCGCTGGGCGGCAGCAGGGTTTGCTGCGCCAGCACGTTCAGGTTTTCAAGGGCGGTTGGGAAGGTCATGATTTTGTAGAGCAAAGCGGTGGGTAACGCTGATTTTATGGGCACGATCAGCTATTATTTTGCAATCACTCCCTTTCAGGAACCCAGCGCACCATGAACCCCAATATCTCCCTGATTGGCGCCCCCACCGACGTGGGCGCGGGCAGCCGCGGCGCCAGCATGGGGCCGGAGGCCTTGCGCGTGGCCAACATCAACCAGGTGCTGGAGAGCCAAGGGCTTGCGGTGCTGGATCGGGGCAACCTGAGCGGTCCGCGCAATCCGTGGCTGCCGCCGGTCGACGGCTACCGTCACCTGGCCGAGGTCGTCGCCTGGAACCAGACCGTGTTTGATGCGGTGTATGCCGAGTTGCAACAGAGCCGCCTGCCGATTGTGCTGGGCGGTGACCACTGCCTGGGCCTGGGCTCGATCAGCGCGGTGGCGCGCCACTGCCGCGATGCGGGCAAAAAACTGCGCGTGCTGTGGCTCGATGCCCATGCCGACTTCAACACCAGCGCGCTCACGCCCAGCGGCAATCTCCACGGCATGCCGGTCGCCTGCCTGTGCGGTTACGGGCCGCCAGCACTGACCGGCATCGGCGGCCAGGTGCCGGCCATCAGCCCCAAATGGGTGCGCCAGATCGGCATCCGCAGTGTCGACGAAGGCGAGAAGCGCCTGGTGCACGAGGCCGGACTGGAGGTGTTTGACATGCGCTTCATCGACGAGATGGGCATGCGCGCCGCCATGGAGCTGGCGCTGGCCCTGGTCGACGCCAACACCCACCTGCATGTGAGCTTTGACGTCGACTTTCTCGACCCCGACATCGCGCCCGGCGTGGCCACCACGGTGCGCGGCGGCCCCAGCTACCGCGAGGCGCAACTGTGCATGGAAATGATCGCCGACACGGGTCGCCTGGCCTCGCTCGACGTGATGGAACTGAACCCGGCCTTTGACGTGCGCAACCGCACCGCCGAAGTGGCGGTGGACCTGATCGAGTCGCTGTTCGGCAAGAGCACGCTGATGCGCAAGGCGGTCTAAGCTCGACGCGGTGGGCCCGGTCTTGGCGCTCAGCGCCCCAGGTCTTTGGCGCTGACGCCGGCAATGCCCCAGTTTTCCTTGGGCACCTCGGTAATCCAGACCCGCACGTTGGCGATGGGGGCGTCAACCGCCTCCACCAGCGCGGCACTGACCTTTTCGATCACCGCGCGTTTTTGCGCTTCGGTGCGGCCTTCCATGAGGTAAATCTGTGCGAATGGCATGGTCTTGCTCCTGTGACTTTGAAAATCAAACGAAACGGATGCTGGTGCTGCCCATGCCCTGCACGCGCAGGGTCACGTTGTCACCGGCCTGCACCGACACGGCTTCGGTGATGCCGCCGGAGAGGATCAAGGTGCCGGCCGGAATGCATTCACCGCGTTCGCCCAGGTGGTTGGCCAGGGCCGCAATGGCCGCGGCCGGGTGGCCCATGACGGCAGCACCGGCACCGAAGGCGACGGGCACGCCATTTTTTTCCAGCACGATGCCAACGGTGCGCAGGTCGGCACCCATCACCCCCATGGGCTGGCCGCCGACGACAAACCGCGCCGCCGAGGTGTTGTCGGCCACCACGCTTTTCAGGTCGAATTTGAAGTCGCGGTAACGGCTGTCAATCACCTCGATGCCGGGCATGACAAAGTCGGTGGCCGCCAGCACGGTGCCAATGTGGCAGCCGGGGCCGCGCAGCTCGGTCTTGGTGACAAAGGCAATCTCGGGCTCGACCTTGGGGTGAATCAATTCACTAAACCGGCACTCGCCGCCATCGGGCACGGCGTAGTCGTCGGTCATGAAGCCGAACACCGGCGTGCTGACACCCATTTGCTTCATCTTGGCGTGCGAGGTCAGGCCGGCCTTGAGACCGGCAATGCGCAGGCCACGGGCCAGTTTGCGCCGCCGAATCTCGTCCTGAATGGCGTAGGCGTCGTCCCAGTCCATGTCAGGATGGTCGTCGGTGATCTTGGGGGTGTCTTGTTGCTGCAGCTGGCAGCCTTCCAGGCGGTCAGCCAGGGCGTTGATGGTTTGTGTGTTGAGTTTCATGGGGTTCCTTGTGAATTAGTCTGTCCTTGCGGCCCCCGGGTCGAGGTCCGCAATGACAAGCGAAAAATGTGATGCTTTACAAAAGTTGATCAGGCCTGCTTGCGTTCCCGCGCCAGCGTCATGGCCGTGTCCTCAATCATGTCTTCCTGCCCGCCCACCATGCCGCGGCGGCCCATCTCGACCAGGATGTCGCGGGCGCTGACGCCGTACTTCTTCTCGGCGCGTTTGGCAAACAGCAGGAAACTGCCGTAG
>JALNWC010000007.1 GCA_023231075.1 Rhodoferax sp. | reverse complement strand
CAGGGAGAAATTACCCAGAAAGGACGTCAGAACCAAGCAGGCCAAAAAGTTGATAATTTAGCCGTCCTGCCTGGGGGAATTTGACTGGCCAAAGGTGGGGGAATTTGAAGTGGCCATCAGGGACTTGAGTGACCATTCGGACACGAGACTGAACCTTTCTGCTGGGCTGAAACGGACTGACAAGGCGAACAAAGCGGAGCGACTTTGTTTTGGCAGTCCGTTTGAGCGTCGTCCAGGGGTTAGCCCCACGGCTGGGGTTGTCGCACGGCATCCCCAATGAGTTGAATCCGGGTTGCGTGCGGATGTTGCGATAGCGATCGTTACCCGAATAGGACAAGACAAGCCGGGCGCTTTGCAGGATTGGCTTGGTTCGAAGAATAGAGCGCGGGCTGAAAGCATCGCCGAAAAAATTTTCGGCTTTGGCCTCCTTAATCAACGCTGGCACTGACTCAAAACCTTTTTAGCGGAACAACTGCACGCACCGGCAGCGTTTCTATCAAGGCAATCAAAATCCTGTTCATGAATTAATCGGAATCTACCCCCACTTAACCATTGATGGCATTTTCAGCGATCCCAAGTTCCCGTATCAGCAAATCAAACCTCGGTGGCTCGGTCATGAACATGGGACGCATCGTTGCGTAATCCCGCGCCAAATCAGCTTGTCGGTCTGTCGGCGGCACCAACCTGAACGTACCATGACATGCCAAATCGTAACGTGCCCAGCCCCTGGCAAACACGCGGTTTTTCCAGCTCACAACGCGCTCGCATTGCACCCTGTCAGCCAAAAACTGCGGTGCATCGGCGTGTGCCAACAACCTCACCATGTCGAAATAGTGCCGTGCATACCGATCTGGCGTAGGGGAATCGACCGGGCGGTGATATTCAGAATGCAATATGGTTGCCTTCTCCCAAAAAGTGCGCTGTAGCTCCAGAGCCACCACTTGGTAATTCCAGTCGCCAAACAGAGCCGGATACACCTTGGCAATGATCGCTTGAACCGGATAGCGCCCGGTAGGCTGCTGGTCTGTGAGCGTACCAAACTCCAATTTGACTTCGCGGCGCATGTAGTTAAAACTTTGACCCTGCGTGCTCGGATAGCGAAAGAAAAGATTGGACGACTTGGCATCCACATCCAGCTCGTAATGCAGCCATTTGCCGGCGGGCGCGGCGCCCAAGGCATCGATGATCGCCCCTTCCAACAACGGCAAGACAACCTGCCGCACCTTGTCAGCACACAGGCGCTGCATCTCCAGCACAGCGGCATCGCGCTTCACGCGGCTGGTCAACGTGTCAAAGCCTGTCGCATCGGCACCCACAAACTCCGGCACAAGGCACAGGTCAATATCTTCCGAGAACCGGTCGATCAACCCAAACACCTTGGACAAAGACGTGCCGCCCTTGAACACCAAAAACGGTGCCAACTCAGGCTGCGCAAACAACAAGCCCAGCAACCACGACACCCAGAAATCTTTCTCCAGAATCACGGCTTGAATACCCAGCGCCGTTGCCGCCTGCTCAAACGCTAGCGCGCGCCGATCTGGTGTCAGTGACAAAAATTGATCGGCATGTGTCATGCGCCCTCCCGAGAAACCTCAAGTAAAAAAGGTCGCATCCACGCCGGTGCCAACGCAAGGTCCTGCAACACTCCGGCTCGCTCTGCCGCTGGAATGTTTTGTCGCAGTCGCTCAATGCGCGCAGGGGTGATGTGCTGCGCGCCAAGGCACTTGAAAGCCTGGATCAGCAAGCCGCTCAATTTCCCAGTCGCTGCCATCTGGCGTGGCGTGGTTCGCTTGAAACTGATCTGCATGGGACCGGCTGAAACTGTGCGGCTGATGCCATCGGTGAGCAAAACCACCTTGGCGGGTACCTGTTCCGACAAGCCCAGCATATTGGCCGCATACACGCCAGCGGGCTGCGTGCGCAGCTTGTCCTTACCCACCACCGCCTGAACCACGGCATCGACCGAAGGCCAGAGCGTGCCCAGTAGTTCGTCATGACGTGGCTTGTCATACAGACCCCGCGACAAGCGCCGCAACTCGCCTTTGGTGACCAACCGTTGCAAGGCCTTGTCAACCGCAGCTCTGGTGCCCACCAAGGCAAAGGCATCTGGAGAAAACACCGTACCCGGCGCACTTTCTTTTACAAGACGTGCAATTTGTGAACCAATACTGTTCGGCGAAGCTGATCTGGGCATTTGGTGATTAAAGATTCTATTTGTCCAGAATATAGCATTATTTTCGGACAAATAGTTCTATGGGTTGTATCCCACCCGCCGTTTCCAGTCCATTCATGCGTGATGCTCGAAAAAATCAAGGTTAGCAAATTTGACATAACACTGATCCGTTCTGCCGGGCTGAAACGGAATGGCAAGGCGAACAAAGCGAAGCGACTTTGTTTTGACAGTCCGTTTGAGCGTCGCCCAGGGGTTAGCCTCACGGCTGGGGTTGTCGAATGACATCCCCAATGAGTTGAATCCGGGTTGCGTGCGGACGTTGCGATAGCGATCGTTCCCCGAATGGGACAAGACAAGCCGGGCGCTCTGCAGGATTGGCTTGGTTCGAAGAATAGTGCACGGGCAGCCCTTGCTTCCCAAGCTCCGCAAACCTGAAGGCGATTCAACTTTTCACCTTGTGATTGTTTTGTTCGCGCTTGGCTCGCCGGTACCAATTTCCAACTTGCGTCCGGGCGGTATTGAGCAACGGCAATCAACAACAGAAATTCCCATGACGCTCAAAAAGTTGCTTTCCAGTTTAGCGGTTGCAACTGCAGGTCAGCTCGGCGGTGCGGGCGAAAGCGCTCAACATGTGATTGGAGGTCAATAATGATCGGAACCCAACTTATAGGCACCATCAGTGGTGTCGTTATCAGCGCGGTGTCCCACGAAGGCCTCAGCGTTACCGTAGACGGCAAACCAGCCAGACTGGCCATCTTGGCCGATGACGGCCGCGTGATTGCGGTAGGTGACCAAGTGGCCAAAGAGGCTGAAGCCGTCGCTCTCAACAGCTACCGTAACTTCCTCAAGGGCCAAGGTTACTTGCGTGTGAACAGCGCCCCGATTACGGCAAACTAGCCATTTCACGTCCTTGCGCAGTTGCGCTCGGTTGCTGTGGTCAGCTTACGAGAGAACTACAGATCAGCCGCCAAGGTCAACTCACTTCGGGATCGGATCGATCAGATCGGTGAGTCGGCTCAAATCTCCCTCTCTTGCCAGGCGAGTAAATGACTTTCATCGCCAAGTTCCGCCTACTCGCGGTTTAACTAACAGGCATTAGGTACCAGGTAGGCCTTTCACGTGCGCTTTTAGCGGTTTATACTAACTATCCTTGGGGCAGCCCAGGCTGACAAAGCCCACTTTGGGTACCACGGCAGCCGGTGGGATGGAAGCATTCATTGGATAGTCAACCTTTTTTGGGTGGCGTGTTGTTGATGCCGAAGGCACCCAGCATTTGCCCGGCCTGTTTTTGCATCTGTTCCTGCATCTGCGCCAGCCAGGACCTGGATTGCTCCAGGCTGCCGCCCAACATGGCCTGCATGACCGGCGGCTGCATGGCTGTGTATTGCTTCCACATTTCCGGCGTGAAGCCCTTGGTTTGCTCGGCAAAACGGGTTTGGGTGTCGATCAGGGTCTGAATGTTTTTTTCCAGATAGCCACCCAAAAAGCCTTGCATGGCGTGACCATAAAAACGGATCAGGCTCTCCAGCACCGGCGCGGTGAACATGGGCGAACCGCTGGCCTCGGCTTCCAGAATGATCTGCAGCAGAATGCTGCGCGTCAGGTTGTCCCCGGTCTTGGCGTCCATCACCTCGAACGGCTCGTGTTGCATCACCAGGTCTTTCACTTCCGACAAGGTGATGTAGGTAGAGGTTTGGGTGTCGTAAAGACGGCGATTCGGGTACTTCTTGATGACGCGGTGCGCCGCCTGTGTCTCGGGGGTCTTGTCTTGCATTGAAATGAATGGTTGGGCTTATGAGCTCGTATTTTGAAGGGCAATGCCCCATTTGGCCAGCGCCGCGTCATCACTGACGCGGGCATCGACCCAGCGTGCGCCGGTCGGCGTCTGTTCTTTTTTCCAGAAGGGCGCCTGGGTCTTGAGGTAATCCATCAAAAACTCGCAGGCCTGAAAACTCTCGCCCCGGTGCGCCGAGGTGACCGCCACCATGACGATTTGATCCAGCGGCGCAAGCAAGCCCACCCGGTGGATGACGCGGGCACCCAAAATGTCAAAGCGCTGATGCGCCGCGTCAATCATGGCCTCGATGGATTTTTCGGTCATGCCCGGATAGTGCTCGAGCTCCATGCTGGCGATGCAACCGGGCTCGCCCGGTGATCGGTCACGCACGGTGCCGACAAAGCTGCAAACGGCACCCACGCGCGGGTCCTGGGCACGCAAGGCCGCAAGCTCGGCGCCGAGGTCAAAGTCGGCGGTCTGGATGGAAACGCGGGGCAAACTGGTACCAGACATGGCTTCAGCCTCCAGTCACGGGCGGAAAGAACGCCACCTCGGCGCCTTCCATCAGCACGGCGGACTCCTGACACATGACCTGGTTCAGCGCCAGACGCACCGCCTTGCCGCGCGCCAGACTGTCGGCATGGGCACCGCCCAAGGCAATGAGTTCATCGCGCAGGGCGCCCAGCGTGGTCGCGCCGGTCTCGCGCTGTTCGCTGGCCGGACCAATCGTCTCGCGAATGGAGGCGAAATATTTCACCGTGACTCTCATCCTAGCAACTCCGAAAAGGGAATGAAACGCACCACATCACCGGGCGCGATGGTAGCGCCCGGCGGGTTGTCCACCAAACCATCGCCCCAGACCGCCGAGGTCAAAACCCCCGAACTCTGGTTGGCAAACAGGTCCAGACCGCCGCCCGGGTTGCGTCTGACGCGCAGGAATTCACGGCGCTTGTCGACTCGGGGCCAGCTGAAGTCTGCGCGCACCGCGACCGCCGTCGGTGCCCACTGGCTCACCCCTTGCAGCTTCAGCAAGAACGGACGCACCAACAACAAAAAGGTCACGAAACTCGACACCGGGTTGCCCGGCAGGCCGATGAAGTGGGCGTTCGCGACCCGGCCATGGGCAAAGGGCTTGCCCGGCTTGATGGCAAGCTGCCACAAATCCAGATGCCCCAGGCTCTGCACGGCAGGCTTGATATGGTCTTCTTCACCCACCGACACCCCGCCGCTGGTCAGGATCAGATCGTGGTGTTCAGCCGCTTGGCGCAAAGCCGCGATGGTGGCCTCGCGCCGGTCGGGCACGATGCCCAGGTCACTCACCTCGCAGCCCAGGCGAATCAACAGGGCTTTCAGGAAAAACCGGTTCGAGTTGTAGATGGCGCCGGGCGGCATGTCTTGCGGTGCCACCGTGCCCGGCATCACCAGCTCGTCGCCGGTTGAAAACAGCGCCACCCGGGGGCGACGCGCCACGGTCAAGACAGGCATGCCAATGCTGGCCGCCAGACCGAGTTCGGCCGGCGTCAGGCGCGCGCCTTGTGCCAGCACCACCGCGCCCCGGGTGACATCTTCACCGGCACGGCGGATCCACTGGCCCGGCTTGGGTAGCGACTTGACGCGCACAGATCCATCGGCGAGCACCTCGCCGTCTTCCTGCATCACCACGGCGTCGGCGCCCTCGGGAATGGGGGCACCGGTAAAAATGCGCGCCACGGACTTGGGCGCCAGAGCGGTGCCCGCGCTTCCGGCCGGAATGCGCTGCGACACCGGCCATGCCAGGGTGAGGTCGGTCAGATCAGCGCAACGCACCGCATAGCCGTCCATGGAACTGTTGTCTTGCGGCGGCACCTGCAGCCGGGAAACCAGATCTTGCGCCAGCACCCGGCCGTCGGCATCAAACGTGGCCACTTGCTCAACACCATCCGGCGCGGCGGCCTGCGCCAGCAATTGGGCCAGCGCGTCATCGAGCGACTTCATGGGCTGGGCAGCGGGACGGTCAGCAGTCATGCGGCATTCTCAAAATCATAGTCAAAACGTGGTCCTTGGGAGATCAACCAGTCGACCACCGCAGCCGGGTCATTGAGGTCGAGCACCGGCAGTTGGGTCGGCTCCGGCAACAGGTCTGGCGAATCGGTCGCAATGGCCGTGATGAAGTCGTCTTCAAAGTAACGCGCGGGTTTGCCGGTGGCAGCACGCCAGACCTCGATTTTCAGCAGGTCAGAATCCTTGAAACCCTCCACCAGCACCCAGTCGACGCCCTCATCCAACTCGGCCAGCAACTGGTGCACGGTCGGACGATTGGCCACTTCAAATTCACGCATCAAGGCCAGTCGTCGGTCTGACGCGACCACCACCTCAAAGGCACCGGCCTCGCGATGGCGGTAAGTGTCCTTGCCCTCGTGGTCGATGTCGAAGCGGTGATGGGCATGTTTGACCACCGACACGCGCAGGCCCCTGAGACGCAGCGCCGGAATCAAACGCTCGACCAGCGTGGTTTTGCCGGAACCGGAATAACCGCCAAAGCCAACCACCTTCATGAACAATGACTGGCAATGAACGTTTTGATGGCCTGCGCATCAGCCGACATGGCCACCACACGCTTGGGCAAGGCTTCGATGCCGTTGAACCTGGCGGGTCGGTCCGGTTCACGGCCCGTGGCCTCGACGATGGTGGCGGCAAATTTGATGGGCAATGCGGTTTCCAGCACGATCATCGGCACACCCGCCTGCACGTGTTCACGCGCGACCTTGACGCCATCGGCGGTATGGGTGTCAATCATCATGCCGTGGCGCACATAGAGGTCCTTGATCGTGGCCAGACGGTCAGCGTGGGTGCTCTTGCCACTGTCAAAGCCGTAATGACTGGCGGCGCGGCTGAACGCGGGGTGTGCTTCCAGGTCAAAGAAGCCGACACGCGCCAGGGCGTCACCGAACAGCGCCTTTGTGCGTGCGCCGTCGCGTCCCAGCAGGTCGAAGACAAAGCGTTCGAAGTTGCTTGCCTTGGAAATGTCCATCGACGGACTGGAGGTTTCGTGGGTGTCGGCGCTGCTGCGCACCCGGTAGACGCCGGTCTTGAAAAACTCGTCGAGCACGTCGTTTTCATTGGTGGCCACCACCAGGCGGGCAATCGGCAAGCCCATCATGCGCGCCACATGGCCGGCGCAGACGTTGCCAAAATTGCCGCTGGGCACGGTGAAACTGACTTTCTCGGTGTTGTGTTGAGCCGCCGCGCCGCCCCAAGGCGAAACAGCCCCCTCGGGGGGCAGCGAGGACGCGCCAGCGCCGAGCGTGGGGGCCTGTGTCTTCGTCGCCTGAAAGTAGCCGGCAAAGTAGTACACCACCTGGGCCAGCAGGCGCGCCCAATTGATCGAATTGACCGTGCCA
Source organism: Rhodoferax sp. (assembly GCA_023231075.1). Lineage (GTDB taxonomy): Bacteria > Pseudomonadota > Gammaproteobacteria > Burkholderiales > Burkholderiaceae_C > Rhodoferax. Next base: position 14,244 of record JALNWC010000007.1, on the reverse strand, counting down.
ATTTTGTAACGGCGCTTGAAGTCCAGGTCGTTGCTGACGGCCTTGACCATGTCCTGGCAGTCGTCAAACACGCCATCGACGGCAATGTTGAAAATGTTGTCGTCCATCAGGCTGAACATTTGCGCCTGCTGGAACGGGCTCATGCGGCCCTGCGGGCTGGTCATGAAGACGCGCACGCCCCTCTTGCCGCGCATGGCGTATTCGGCGGCGCTGCCGGTGTCGCCGCTGGTGGCGCCCAAGATGTTGAGCTCTTCGCCGCGGCGGGCCAGCTCATATTCGAACAGGTTGCCGAGCAACTGCATGGCCATGTCCTTGAAAGCCAGCGTCGGGCCATTGGACAGGGCTTCCAGCCAGATGCCGTTCTCCAGCGGGCGCAGGGGCACGATCTCGGGCGAACCAAACACCTCGGCGGTGTAGGTCTTGCGGCACAAGGCTTTCAGGTCGGCCGCAGGAATGTCGTCAATATACAGCGACAAAACCTCAAACGCCAACTCGGCGTAACCCTGATGCTGGTACACGCTGCGCCAGCGGCTCAAGGTGGCGTCATCCACCTGGGGGTAATGTTCGGGCAGATACAAACCGCCATCGGGCGCCAGGCCTTCCAGCAGGATGTCGCAAAAATGCTTGGGGCTGCGGTCGCCCCGGGTCGAGATGTATTGCATGTCAGGCCAACTCTTCCTTGCGAATGCGGGTGATGGGTTCGAGCACGCTGGGCAAGGCCTGCATTTTTGCAATCGCGGCGTTCATGTCAGCCTCCAAGCAGTCATGGGTCAGGATGATCACGTCAGTCTGTGGCACTTGGGCTTGGGCTTGCCCGGCAGCCACTTCGGTCGTGATCTCATCGGCTTCACGTTGCAGCACGGCGTCGATGCTGATATCGGCATCGGCCAGAATGCCCGTGACTTTGGCCAGCACGCCGGTCTCATCGGCGACACGTAAACGCAGGTAGTAGCTGGTGACGACCTCCCCCATCGGCATGACGGGCAGGTCGCTCATGGCGTTGGGCTGGAAAGCCAGGTGGGGCACGCGTTGGGCCGGGTCAGCCGTGTGCAGTCGGGTAATGTCGACCAGGTCGGCAATCACGGCGCTGGCCGTGGGCTCGGAGCCTGCGCCTTTGCCGTAGTACAGCGTGGTACCCACGGCATCGCCCTGCACCACCACCGCGTTCATGGCACCTTCGACGTTGGCGATCAGGCGCTTGGCTGGAATCAGGCAGGGGTGAACACGCAACTCGATGCCCTTGGGCGTGCGTTTGGTGATGCCCAGCAGTTTGATGCGGTAGCCCAGCTGCTCGGCGTATTTGATGTCGGCCGCGCCCAGCTTGGTGATGCCTTCCACATAAGCCTTGTCAAATTGCACCGGAATGCCGAAGGCGATGGCGCTCATGATGGTGGCTTTGTGCGCCGCATCAATGCCTTCGATGTCAAAGGTCGGGTCGGCCTCGGCGTAGCCCAGGGCTTGCGCCTGCTTGAGCGCCACGGCAAAGTCCAGCCCCTTGTCACGCATTTCGCTCAGGATGAAGTTGGTGGTGCCGTTGATGATGCCGGCAATCCACTGAATGCGGTTGGCTGTCAGACCTTCACGCAGCGCCTTGATGATCGGGATGCCACCGGCCACCGCCGCCTCAAAAGCCACCATCACGCCCTTGGCCGATGCCGCCGCAAAAATCTCGGTGCCATGCACGGCCAGCAAGGCCTTGTTGGCCGTGACCACATGTTTACCTGCCGCAATGGCTTCGAGCACCAGGGTTTTGGCAACGCCATAGCCGCCGATGAGTTCGATCACGATGTCGATGTCGGGGTTGGCGATGACGGCACGCGCGTCGTTGACCACGGCCACACCGGGTCCGACCAGTTCCCGGGCACGGGCCACGTTCAGGTCGGCCACCATCGTGATCTGGATACCGCGGCCCGCGCGGCGCTTGATTTCTTCCTGGTTGCGAAGCAGCACATTGAAAGTGCCTGAACCAACGACCCCGATGCCCAACAGACCAACTTGAATAGGTTTCATAAAATTTAGAAGTAAGACCCAGCTCCTGGCTTTGTTGAAAAGCTTGGAACTGCAAAAGAAAACTGGATTAATTGCTGTGCCGCTTGCGGTAGCCTTCAAGAAACTTGGCAACGCGGCCAATGGCCTCGCGCAAATCATCTTCATGCGGCAGAAAAACGATGCGGAAATGGTCCGGCGCCGGCCAGTTGAAACCCGTGCCCTGCACCAGCATGACCTTGGTTTCCTGCAGCAATTCCAGAAAGAACTGCTGGTCGTCCGTGATCGGGTACATCACCGGGTCAAGCTTCGGGAACATGTACAGGGCCGCCACGGGCTTGACGCAACTCACGCCCGGAATGGCGGTAATGAGTTCATAGGCCAGATCGCGTTGACGACGCAAGCGCCCGCCTTCACACACCAGATCGTTGATGCTCTGGTAACCACCCAAGGCGGTCTGGATCGCCCATTGGCCCGGCACGTTGGAGCAAAGTCGCATGTTCGAGAGCATGTTGAGCCCCTCGATGTAGTCTTTGGCGGGTTTTTTGTCGCCTGAGACAATCATCCAGCCCGCGCGGTAGCCGCACGAGCGGTAGCTTTTGGACAGCGAATTGAAGGTCAGCGTCAGCACGTCGTCACTCAACGAGCCCAAGGCCGTGTGTTTGACACCGTCGTACAACACCTTGTCGTAGACCTCGTCGGCAAAAATGACCAATCCGTGTTCCCGCGCGATCTGCACCAGGCCTTTCAGCAACTCGTCGGCGTACAGGGCGCCGGTCGGGTTGTTGGGGTTGATCACCACCAGGCCCTTGGTGCGCGGCGTGATCTTGGCGCGAATATCGTTCAGGTCAGGCATCCAGCCATTGGCCTCGTCGCACAGGTAATGCACCGGCGAACCACCCGACAGACTGGCGGCAGCCGTCCACAAAGGGTAGTCGGGCGACGGCAGCAGCAGCTCATCGCCATCGTCGAGCAGAGCATTGGTGGCCATCACGATGAGTTCACTGGCGCCGTTACCCAGATAAATATCGTCAAGCGTGACGCCCTTGATGCCCTGCTTCTGGGTCTCGTGCATGACTGCCTTGCGCGCCGCAAAAATGCCCTTGCTGTCCGAGTAAGCCGCCGAATTGGGCAGGTTGCGGATCATGTCCTGCTGGATTTCCTCTGGGGAATCGAAGCCGAACACGGCCAGGTTGCCAATGTTGAGCTTGATGATCTTGTGGCCTTCCTCTTCCATCTGGCGCGCTGCGTCCATGATGGGGCCGCGAATGTCATAACAAACGTTGGCCAGTTTGGCTGATTTACGTATGGTCTTCAAAGTCCCTCCGGGCATGGTCGCCGAATGGCGAAACCTATAATTTGACCACAAGTCTTGCTCACTCCGCTTTATTTCGAAGCTGTTCCCATAACCGACCCTGCTTCATGAAAATCCACCCCGACATCATCAGCGCGCCCTTCATCAGCTCCTATGGCAAGGGATGGGTCAAGGTGGCAAATGAGCAACTGACCCGCAGTGTGGTGCTTTCCTCCGACGGCAGGCGCTTTGACTGGCCATGCGCGCGCTTTGAAGATCTCACGGCAACGCACTTTGAGCAGTTGGCCCAATTGAAACCCGAATTGGTGATTTTTGGCAGTGGTGAGCGCCTGCGCTTCCCGGCCGCGGCACTGACCCGTGCCCTGATAGAGTGCCAAATCGGCATTGAAACCATGGACATCCAGGCCGCCTGCAGAACCTATAACATTCTGGCCGGCGAGGGCCGCCATGTCGCCTTGGCATTGTTGATGGAGTCGTCGAGCGGCTGATGTCATTAAGCACATGATCTCAACGTGGATGCACGTGCCTCCCGGACGCAACGGTAAAAACCAAGTAAAATACGCGCTTGCAGTCGAGGGCGCACATGCGCGTAGGAGGATAGTGTCCGCGACTTGAGAGACCGACGCATCCTGTCACACGAGATCGAAAAAACATGGCGATAGTTGTCAATAAACCCATCCCTGAATTTGAAGCTAATGCTACTGGTGGTATCCGGGTCACCAATACCTCTCATCTCGGTCATGTTGTCGTCCTGTATTTTTATCCCAAGGACAACACGCCCGGTTGTACCACCGAAGCCATGCAGTTTCGCGACAAATACAAAGATTTTGTAAAAGCGGGCGCCACGGTTTTTGGCGTCTCGCGTGACAACATGCGCTCCCACGAAGAATTCAAAATGAAACTCGAACTGCCCTTTGAGTTGATTGCCGACACCGAAGAAAAAATGTGCCACATGTTTGGTGTTGTCAAAAACAAGATCATGTACGGCAAGAAGGTCAAGGGCATTGAGCGCAGCACCTTCCTCATCGGTGCCGATGGCCTGCTCAAGGAGGAATGGCGCGGTCTCAAGGTGCCTGGCCATGTGGATGACGTTCTCAATGCCGTCAAAGAACTCCAAAAATCACCGGCTCTGGCCTGACAGACACGGGGATCCGATGAACCCCGCCAAACACATCCAGAAGTAGCGCCACAAGGCTCGTGCATAATCAATCGCATGCCGAAGATCGTATTTTGTATCGTGAAAAAGCCGCCTGGTTGACATGGCGGCTTTTTCGTTTTTGAACTCGCAATTATCCTAACGCGCAGGAGTTTTAAATGCCTTTGCCCACTGCCCCGTCCAAACGTGCCGCCTTGTTGTCCCAGCAGGACTTCAACGTGTCAGTCCGCCCCAAAGCCAAAGGCAGCGCGCCAAAACAGCAGTCACCCAAATTGCCTGAGGTGCCGACTGAAGCACAGCAACAAGTCACACTGCCCACCCCTGCCCTGCAAACGCCAGAGCCCGTCGCACCCCCACCGCAAACCCCCGCCAGGCGCCGGCGTGAGCCTGCGTCCGCAGAACAGGCCGTGGCCCGCCCCAAGCGGCGTGCGGGCGGCCCGAGCAAGCTTTTTGTGCTGGACACCAACGTCCTGCTACACGACCCAAGTTGCCTGTTCCGCTTTGAAGAACATGATGTTTTTTTACCCATGATCGTTCTGGAAGAGCTCGATGGGCACAAAAAAGGCATGACCGAGGTCGCCCGCAACGGGCGTCAAACCAGCCGTTCGCTTGATGCGCTGGCCGAGCACCAGGGCTCAGACATCCGCACAGGCCTGCCATTGAATTCAACCGGTCACACGGATGCGCGCGGTCGTTTGTTTTTTCAAACCCAGCTGCTCAGCTATGAACTGCCCACCAGCCTGCCACAAGGCAAGGCTGACAATCAAATTCTGGGCGTTGTCGAAGCCCTGCGCAAACAACATGCACCGCGGGACGTGGTGCTGGTTTCCAAAGACATCAACATGCGCGTTAAAGCCCGCGCCCTGGGTTTAAGTGCCGAGGATTACCAAAACGACAAGACCCTCGAAGACGGCGACTTGCTCTACAGCGGCGCCTATGCGCTGCCGACCGATTTTTGGAACACCCATGGCAGTACGGTTGAAAGCTGGCAACAAGGCGCCCATACCTTCTACCGGGTCACGGGCCCGGTGGTACCGCAACTATTGATCAACCAGTTCGTGTATTTTGAAGCTCCGGGCGAACCCAGCCTGTACGCCAAAGTAACTGAAATTCGCGGCAAGACGGCCGTGTTCAGAACCCTGAAAGACTACACCCATCTGAAAAATGCGGTCTGGGGCATCTCCACCCGCAACCGTGAACAGAACTTTGCCGTGAACCTATTGATGGACCCGGAGGTGGACTTTGTCACCCTGACGGGTACAGCCGGCACGGGCAAGACACTGTTGGCGCTGGCTTCGGGCTTGACGCAGGTGCTCGATGAGCGCCGTTACACCGAGATCATCGTCACCCGCGCCACCGTGAGCGTGGGGGAAGACATTGGTTTTTTACCCGGTACCGAAGAAGAAAAAATGGGCCCCTGGATGGGTGCACTGGATGACAACCTGGAAGTGCTGGGCAAGACCGATACCGCGGCCGGCGAATGGGGCCGTGCCGCCACCAGCGAACTGATTCGCAGCCGTATCAAGATCAAGAGCATGAATTTCATGCGGGGCCGTACCTTTTTGAACAAATACGTGATCATTGACGAGGCGCAAAATTTGACGCCCAAGCAAATGAAAACGCTCATCACCCGCGCCGGGCCCGGGACCAAGATCATTTGCATGGGCAACATTGCGCAAATTGATACGCCCTACCTGACTGAAGGCTCATCCGGCCTGACGTATGCCGTGGACAAATTCAAGGGTTGGCAACACAGTGGGCACATCACGCTGGCGCGCGGTGAGCGCTCACGTCTGGCTGACTTTGCGAGTGAAGTACTCTAGACCTTGCGGGTCAGACCACTCGCGAAGCGACGTGCTCTGACCCCAACTGATTGAAGTGATGTCTTAAAAATCCCCACTGGCCCCGCTGGCCAGCGACTCGAACTTGGTGATCTTGTTCAAGAAAGCCAGCTTGACCACACCGGTCGGGCCGTTACGCTGCTTGGCAATGATGACCTCGGCCACGCCGGGCTCCTTGCAGGCATCCTTGGTGTAGTACTCGTCGCGGTAAATGAACATGATGATGTCCGCGTCCTGCTCAATGGCGCCCGACTCGCGCAAATCACTCATCATGGGGCGCTTGTCCGGACGCTGTTCGACGCTTCGGTTCAACTGCGACAACGCGATCACCGGGCATTTCAGTTCCTTGGCCAGCATTTTCAGGCCACGAGAAATTTCACCCAACTCGGTGGCCCGGTTTTCTCCGTCGCTGCCGTTGGAGCCGCTCATCAATTGCAAGTAATCCACCACAATCAAGCCTAATTGCCCACATTGACGCGACAACCTGCGTGCATTGGCGCGCAACTCGCTCGACGTCAAACCAGCCGTCTCATCGATATGAAGCGAGATCGTACGTAATTTCTCGATGGCTTCCGACAGACGAGGCCATTCGTCATCGGTCAACTTGCCGGTACGCAGATGGCCCTGATCAATGCGGCCGATTGATCCAACGATACGTACCGCCAGTTGCGCCGCACCCATTTCCATTGAAAACACAGCGACCGGCAAGCCTTCATTCAGGGCCACGTGCTCGGCAATGTTGATGGCCAAAGCCGTCTTGCCCATCGACGGACGAGCCGCCAGCACCACCAGATCACCGCCCTGCAAACCCGCCGTCATGCGGTCCAGGTCGTAAAAACCGGTGGGGACCCCCGTGACATCGTTGGGGTTGTCAGCCATTTCCTGGACCCGGTCGAGCAACTCGACGACCAGCGTGTCCATGGTCTGAAAGCCCTGCTTGGTACGCGCCCCCTCCTCACCAATATTGAAAATCTTCTGTTCGGCTTCATCCAGGATAGCCGCCACAGGGCGCCCCTTGGGATTGAAGGCATTGGCAGAAATTTCTTCGCTGGTGGAAACCAGCTTGCGCAAAATGGAGCGGTCCCGCACGATTTCGGCATAACGGCGAATGTTGCCGGTACTTGGCACATATTGCGCCAATGCATTCAGGTAATGCAGACCACCGATCTCTTCTGCCTTGCCCGAACTCTGCAACTGCTCATAGACCGTGATGACATCGGCCGGCTTGCCGCTGTTGATCAACAAACTCAGGGCAGCAAACACCTGACGGTGCTCAAAACGGTAAAAATCGTTCTCGGACAGCACATCGCTGACCCGGTCCCAAGCCGCATTGTCCAGCAGCAAACTGCCCAGCACACTGGACTCCGCCTCGATGGAATGCGGCGGAATACGCAGTTGGGCAACTTGACGGTCAGCGCCCAAATCATCGTTCAGGGAAGTGAGTATGGCAGACATGATGTTTCTTTGAGACCCTGAATGTTACGACTTGCAGAGTGACCTTGCGTGCTTGGGAAGCCACAAATTCTCCAGAGAAACCAATGAAAAAGCCCGACCGGTGAGGATCGGGCTTTTAATGAATTGGTGGGATGTGCGGGGGTCGAACCCACGACAAACGGATTAAAAGTCCGCTGCTCTACCAACTGAGCTAACATCCCAAACGCTTGCCGGAGCTTGCGTTCTGGCAAGCCTCAAATTATAAACAAATTCTGAGCACTTAATTGTTTGATGAGCTCAATTTATTCAAAATTACGCCAGCAGCGCACAAACCAAAGCTTGCCGTGACCGTCACCACGGAACCAAAACCACTGCAGTTCAAACTGCCATCACCTTCAACACCACACGAAGCATCAGGGGGGGCCACCGATTCCGGGCTGTACACACAAGTGATGCCTGATTTTTTTGCGGCCCGCAATGCGGAAAACTCCTTGCGCAACTGGTAGCGCACTTTGGCCAGCAGCGGGTCGTGTGTTACCTCCAGCACGTCAGCCACCGCCACCTTTTCGGCATGTCGCTTGCCGCCCGCCGCCCCCACCATCACGTGCAAAGCGCCGGTTTTTCTGGCCCACACGGCCATGGCAATCTTGGCCCTCGCCTGATCGCAGGCATCGACCACAGCGTTCACGCCCGCAGGCAAAATGGCCGGCCAATTGCCCGGTTCGGCAAACGCCTCAATACAGGTGACCTGGCATTCCGGAAAGAAAGCCAAGATGCGCTCGCGCATGGCGTCAACCTTGGCTTGACCCACTGAGGCCGCCACCGCCTGAATCTGGCGATTGATGTTGGACTCGGCCACCTGATCGAAATCAATCAACGTGATACGGCCCACACCGCTCCGCGCCAAAGCCTCCGCAACCCAGGATCCGACCCCGCCAATTCCCACGACGGCCACATGCGCAATGCGAATACGGTCAGCGCCGGAAACGCCATACAAGCGTTCAAGCCCCCCAAAACGGCGATCCGACAAACCCGTCATTTAAGCGCCGCAAGTCGCTCTTTGGCAGCCACGGCGGCTTCTGATTTCGGATAGGCCTTGAGCAGATCAGCAAGCGTTTTGCGCGCACCTTTGCTGTCTTTCAACTCCAACTGGCAATTGGCGACCGACAACACGGCCTCGGGGGCACGGACGTGCTCAGGGTCTTTGACAATCAGGGCGCGAAAATTAGCCATCGCCTCCCTGTAGTCGCGCGTTGCGTACTGTGCATTGCCCAACCAGAACAACGCAGGAACCGCATAACCACTGGCGGGATAGCGCGCCAAAAAGCCCGAAAAAAGGTTTTGTGCAGTGGGAAAATCACCTTTTCGAAACACGGCCAAAGCCGCCTCAAAGTCCCGTGTCTGGTTCTGATCTGCCAGGAACTCGACACCATCCAGCTGGATCATGACAGGTTCAATTTTCGCGAAACGTGCTTGAATGGCCTGCGACTGGTCCTTTTGCTGCCGCTGAATTTCTGACAACTCACGCGCGATCTGTTCGTTGCTGCCGCGCAGCGCCGCTATTTCCGCCTTGAGCAGTTCAATCTGACGCTGCAAGTCAAGCAAGCTTTTCCCTAGCCCCGTCACCTCGGTAGCCGAAGCCCGGCGAGCTTGATCAGCCTCGCCCCGCATGACTTCCACGCGCTGGCGCAAATCCAGGATTGCCTTGCGCGCTTCATCATCTTCAAACAAGGCGGCCTGTGAGTTGCCCAAGGAGCACAAGCACACGAACAGAACTGCTGCAGACTTTGAAAACATGGACGACATGAGCAAGTCAAGCTTCATGGATAACGAATTTCAGCACGGCGATTTTTGGCAAAAGCCGCTTCCTCAGAGCCAAGAACAACAGGTTTTTCCTTGCCAAAACTGACCGCTTCCATCTGGCCTGACGGGACACCCAAAATCGACAGCGCGTCACGCACAGCTTCTGCCCGTTTCTGGCCTAAAGCCAGGTTGTACTCACGGCCACCGCGTTCATCAGTATGGCCTTCAATGGCCACTTTCCGGGTGGGTTGAGCGCGCAAGAACCTGGCATGCGCAGCAATGACTGCTTGAAACTCGGGCTTGATAACAAAGCTGTCGTAGTCAAAATAGACCAGGCGTGAATCGGCTGGCGCAGGGGCTTGATCGACCGCACGTCCCAAATCAACAGGCGCAACCCCTCCCCCCTGGACCCCGGAACCCGCCGCCGCGGCGTCAGCGCCGACCGCTTTCGCCGTGGCGTCCTCCACAGGCACATCATTGAGTGGAACCGACGTACCACAGGCGACCAACAGGGTCGAAACCAGACCAGCCAAAACAAATTTTTTCATCCTGAATCACTCCACATTGCTATTTAAAAAATGGACCCCAGTGCGGCTCCCTGATGTCCCCATGCTGTCCACTGAGCCGGGCCTTCACCTTGCCATCCAGCGTGCTGGTCATCAATGCCTCCCGGCCCTGCTGCTGGGTTGCATACACCAGCATCTTGCCATTCGGAGAAAAACTCGGGCTTTCATCTGCGACGGAGTCCGTGATGACGCTCACGGTTCCGTCTGTCAGATTCATCAAGTGCAACTTGTAGGCGCCCCCGACTCTCGAAATATACGCGAGCCAGCGACCGTCCTGACTGATGGTCGGCGAAATGTTGTAAGTGCCGGTAAATGTGATGCGCTCCACGCCCTGACCGCGCGCCGAGACCCGATAAATCTGGGGTGTCCCGCCCCGATCACTGACGAAATAAATGTGCTGGCCGTCGGGCGAATAGACGGGCTCCGTGTCGATGCTCGGCGATTGGATCAACCGTCGCGGCTCACCGCCTGTGGCAGCCAATAAAAACAGTTGGGAGCCACCGTCACGGCTGAGCGTCAGCGCCACGGTACTGCCATCTGGCGACCAGGCCGGCGCACTGTTTGAACCCTTGAAATTAGCAATCAGGCGACGCTTTCCGGTGCTTACATTGTGCACATACACCACCGGTTTACGCGATTCGAAGGACACGTAGGCCAACTGGTTGCCGTCGGGTGACCAGGCTGGCGAAATAATGGGCTCCGGGCTGGCCAGCGCCGACTGGGCGTTTTCGCCATCGGCATCAGCCACCCACAACTGGTAACGCGGGCCGGCTTTGGTCACGTAGGCAATACGGGTTGAAAAGACGCCCTTGTCGCCGGTGAGTTTTTCATAGATGTCATCCGCCACGCGGTGCGCGGCAAGGCGCAAGTCAGGGACCGCCACGGCAAAGCTGCGGCCACCCAAGTCTTGCCCTTTCACCACGTCCCACAAGCGAAAACGCACGTCAAAACGGCCGTCCGCCAATTTTGAGACGCTGCCCGAGGCAAAAGCGTCGGCCCCGGACTGGCGCAACGCGGAGAGTTCAGGTCGAGAAGCTTCATCAAAAACACCCGCCGGTGAAGCGATCACGCGAAACTGGCCACTGCGCTCCAGATCGGCTCGAATGATTTCGGAGATTTTTTGCGGCAGCGCCTCCTGACCCTTGAAAGGTGCAATCACCACGGGAACCTGGGTCAGACCGACGCCGGAGACCTCGATACGGAATTGGGCAAAAACCGGCACAGTGGCAAGCAGAAGCAGGCCAAAGCAAAAAAACCGGTACACCTCAAGTAGACGGGGCAGTGGACAAAATTTCATTTTTCCGATTCAAACAATACAAAGCAGGATATTTTCCAGGCAGCACCCAGATCCACAGGATAGGCGAGGTGAGACCCGAGGCACCATCCAGAAAATAGCGACATGGAGAATGCTACCACCCCTGCCGTACCCACCTGCGTTTTGGAGGCTTTCTAATCCAGGCAGAGACCTACATCCCACGCCTCGGCGGAATGAAACCTGAACAATTCATCGCTCAAAGTGTGATTTCACTTATGCCCCAAGCCAGCCAAAAGCCCGAACCGTTACCTGTCCGGGCTTTTGTTTTTGGTTTTTGGTTTTTGGTTTTTGCCCGCGTTAAAGCGTTTAGTTCCTGCGCACCGGCGGCAAATCTGTACAACTGCCCTGCCATGCGCCACTTCGGCGGCCATGCCGATGGACGCCCCAAGCGTGGGATGCGGTTAAACCTAGAAACGGCAGTTGACCGCTTTGCGTCCCTTGCCAAGCCGCATGAAATCAAGCGTTGACGGCTTCGATGGCGTTCACCTTGTGGGTGAGATCGCCAGCGCCACTTCGCCAGTCATGTCGCCCGCGTGCGGAACGACCATGCCGCCGCCCAGAATCTTGCCGTGGTCATGGGTTTCAGTGAGGTCATCGAACAGCAACTTGGTGACGCCCTTGTCACGGCCAAGGGCAAGGGCACGGCCTGAGGCATTCCAGGGAAAAGACCGTTTTCGACCGCCAGCTGTGGCTACCCATTAGCCGCACCAGTCAGGCGGCGCCCCACTTATTTCGACCCGTCGGCGTTTTTTCTGCCAGCCGAAAGACCCGAAAAAAGCAGGCCGACCGCCCAGGCGAAAAGCAACTTTTCGGTGTGGTCGAGCAGGAAGGAATTGAACAGGTTGCCGACCAGATAAGCCAGCACCAGTCCGCGCGCCAACACTTGTTCGGCCAACGGCAGCCGACGTGACGTCCGCCAGAGCACCACGAACATCGCGAGCAACAGAAGCAGTCCGGGTAAACCGATCTGGGTGGTGGTCAGCAGGTATTGATTGTGGGGATTGTTGGAAGCTTGTGCCGCAGTGCCGGCGATCTGTTGGCCGTAGGCGTGTTCGAAGCCACCGGTGCCAACGCCAATCAGGGGATGCTCGGCAATGATGCGCAGGCTGGTGGCGGCGTATTGCATGCGCAGACCCATCGAAGTTTGATCCTTGTTCCCATATTGCCAGTTCTGGATTTCCTTCATGCCGTCGCTGTATCTGGCCATCACCGGAACGTCCGGCAATTGCGAGATGACGATCCCCGCCACGGCGATCACGGTGCCGGCGACGATCACGCCGCGCCAGCGGAAGCGCTGGATGAACAGATACCCGGTGAGCACCAGTAAGACCAATTGTCCGGTTCGTCCCTGGACTATTAAAAGATTGACCACCGCCAGCGCCGCGGCGAATCCCAGCCCCCAGCGCCAGCGTCGATCGCGCGCATGCAGCGCGCCGACGAAAAACATAAAGGCGCCGAGCGCGGCGATGAAACTGTGCGTGATGTGCAACTTGAAAACCACCGGATTGCTGGCGTCGTTGTTCTTGCTCAGCCAGTCGGGCAGGTCGACACCCGCCCAAATAGCGAAGGAGAGAACGAGTGTCAGCAGGATACCCAGGCCAAAAGCAGCGGCAGCTCGCCGTTTTTGCGTCTCAGCCAGGGGCAGCGCAATCAGCGCCAGCGGCAACAACAAGACAGCATACTTGCTGAAATAATGCAGGCGCTCGGCGGCGCTGCCGTAACCCCAGGCCGTGCCGAGCGCGAGGAGCAGCAGGAAGGCCAGCAGCACCCAGCTCAGCGGACTGGCACGCAGTTTCTCCCATTTGTTTTGCCAGTCGCCACAGAGCAGCCAGCCGATCAGGATCACGAACAGCAACAGGTTGTCGATTGCGGTGGAAATCGGCAGCGACAGGCCGAGCAGAACGATTGCAACCTGATAGGTTCGGGCGACGCGAGATGTGGCTGGAGTGAGCGTGAAGGACATTGTCGGGGCGGTGCACTGGTAAAGGTCGGCGAGGGCGGGGGGCAGCTCGCGGTCGGGGTGTTTTTCTTACGCAGGCCGTAGATCATAACGTCGCCATAGAACGAAATTTCGCCCTGCATCGCAGCCGGCAAGCGGCGCGTCAGCCAGGGCCGCATCATTTCGCTGAACCAGCTGTGGTCGATGTCGTTGACCGCGACATCGATGATTTCGAGGTCGGCACGCGCCGCTGCGCCGCACGGCACGTCAAGGGCCTTGCGTCCGGCGGTTGCCAGAAACAGGCCGCGGATCATCTCGAGCACGCGTTGATGCGTCTTGTCGGCGGCGGCGTGCTCGGGCCACGGGGTTTGGGCGCGATTGACCAGCGTGGTCATTTTGGAGAACGGCAGGCCGCAATGTGGTTGATCAATTGGTCGAGATTGGTTTGCAGACCGAAGCGGTGCAACACATCAGCGCTGCCAGTTTGGGCCAGGGCCCGCATTGCTTCGGGCCTGGTCAAGGCGCGATCAATGGCTGCGGTCCATGCCGCGCCGTCGCCGGAGCGCGCGATCAGTCCGGTTTCCTGATGCCGCACGGTTTCCGGGATGCCGCCGACCTCGCTGACGACAACCGGGATGCCGAGCGAGAGGGCCTCAATCTGCGACATGCCGAGCGGTTCGTAGGACGAGGGCACGACCACCAGCGCGGCGCGGGTGTATACCGCCGGGATATTGTCGACCATACCGAGGAAGGCGACCTGTTGGCCGAGGCCCAGACGTTCGACCTGCTGCTGCAGCTGAGCCTTCAACTCGCCTTCGCCGGCGATCGCAAAGCCGATGATCTGGCCGCGCTGTTTGAGCGTGGCCAGCACGTCGAGCATCAGCGCGTG
>JALNWC010000006.1 GCA_023231075.1 Rhodoferax sp. | reverse complement strand
CCCCCTGAAAGAAGCCCGTATGCAGTACCGCCAACTTGGCAAGAGCCCTTTGAAAGTCTCGACCCTGTGCCTGGGCACCATGATGTTTGGTGACCAGACCGCGCTGAATGAAGCGGCGTCCATCGTGGCCGATGCCCGCGAGCACGGCGTGAACTACATCGACACCTCCGACAACTACAGCAAAGGGGGCTCGGAAACCATGGTCGGCCAGTTGCTCAAAGGGCAGCGCCAGGACTGGGTGCTGGCCACCAAGATGGGCAACGCCATGTCCGGTCGGGTCAATGAAGGGCATTACTCGCGCAGCTGGATGTTGCGCGAAATCGCGGCATCGCTGGCGCGCCTGCAGACGGATTACGTGGACATTTTGTACCTGCACCGCGACTTTGACGGCATGAACCTTGAAGAGCCCTTGCGCGCGCTCGACGCCATGCTGCGCGCGGGCCAGATTCGCGCCTGGGGCGTGTCCAATTTCCGGGGCTGGCGCATCGCCGAACTGGTGCACCTGGCAGCGCAACTGGGCATGCCGGGACCGGTGGTATGCCAGCCTTACTACAACCTGCTCAACCGCATGCCGGAAGTGGAGGTGCTGCCGGCCTGCGCCCATTACGGTATCGGCGTCACGCCCTACAGCCCGGTGGCGCGCGGCGTGCTCACCGGCAAATACCTGCCGGGTCAAGCGCCCGCCCCCGACAGCCGCGTCGGCCGCGGTGACCCGCGCATCGCACAGACCGAGTTTCGCGAAGAGTCCCTGTTGATCGCGCAACAGCTCAAGGGGCACGCGGAAAGCCGGGGCATCAGCCTGGCCCAATTCGCTTGCAGCTGGGTGCTGGCCAACCCCGTGGTCAGCTCGGTGATTGCCGGGCCGCGCACGCTGCCGCAATGGCAGGACTACCTGCCCGCGCTCGACCATGTGTTCACCGCGGAGGACGAAGCCCTGGTGGACAGCCTGGTCAAGCCCGGCCACCCCTCCACGCCAGGCTACACCGACCCGAGCTACCCAGCGACGGGCCGGTTTCGTGCTAACTGAAAACTGATGCCGCCCACTACACTCAGGGGGCTTCTCATTCCCCAACACGTTCTTCATGGATATTTTCGTTTTTATCATCCTGCTGGCCATCGGCATGCAGGTTTTCAAGCGTCGCGAACAGGCGCAGCGCATTGCCTTGCTGGGGAGTTACCTGGGAAAGTTCCAGATTGAAAAACTGATGCAGGAGGTGCTGGGCGGCTACCAGCGTGCGCTGGGTGAGGCCGACCCACAACGCCAGGCCCAGGTGTGGCGCCACCTGGAAGCAACCGAGCAAACCCTGTCTGAGCAGTTCAACCGCTTTGTGCTCGAATTTGCCAAAGTCCCCGAGCCCGAGGCCCGGCTCAGCCGCCTGCCGCTGGCCCTGCCTTTTGTGACGCAGTATGTCCCCGCGAGCACGCTGGACCTGCGCAAGTTGCTCAGCCTGCACGCCCACGGCATCAGCCAGGCCGCGCAAAACAAGCCGGCCCAGTCGCCCAAACGCAAGGCCTTCCGGCTTTCGGCCGAGCTGATGCTGATGCAGCACAGCTGCCACTGGTTTTGCCGCTCCAAAATGGTCGCATCGGCGCGCTTGCTGGGGCGCCACCAAACCACGTTCGCGCAGGTGCTGGACGCCGTGGCGCCGTCCACCCGGCAAGCCTACCTCCAGTTGGCCGCGAACTGAACTGCAGGCACCCTAAGGGCTCGCAAAGCAGCCTGGTCTGATACACAATCGCGCCCCATGGAAACCAAATGGCTTGAAGATTTTGCGAGCTTGGCTGAAACCCGCAGTTTCAGCCGCTCGGCGCAATTGCGGCATGTCACGCAACCGGCTTTTTCGCGGCGCATCCAGTCGCTGGAAGCCTGGGCCGGCTGCGACCTGGTGGACCGCAGCAGCTATCCGACACGCCTGACACCCGCGGGCGAAACCCTGCATGACCAGGCGCTGGAGGTGCTGCAGGCGCTGCAGACCACGCGCGCCATGTTGCGCGGCCATGCCACGGCGGCGCAGGATGTGATCGAGTTTGCCGTGCCGCACACGCTGGCGTTCACGTTTTTCCCGGCCTGGGTGTCCACCCTGCGCGAGACCTTCGGCCCCATCAAAAGCCGGCTGATTGCACTCAATGTGCATGATGCGGTGATGCGTCTGGTGGAAGGCAGTTGTGACCTGCTGATTGCCTACCATCACCCGTCCCAGCCCAACCAGCTTGACGCGGACCGCTATGAAATGGTGAGCCTGGGTGAAGAAGTGATCGCCCCCTATGCCAAGCCTGACGAGCACGGCAAACCGCTGTTCGAGTTGCCCGGAAAAGCCGGTCGCCCGCTGCCCTACCTGGGCTACGCGCAAGGCGCCTACCTGGGTCAGATGGTGGAGCTGATCCTGAAACACAGCAGCGCCCCCATCCACTTCGACCGGGTCTACGAGACCGACATGGCCGAAGGCCTCAAGGCCATGGCGCTGGAAGGCCACGGCGTGGCTTTTCTGCCCTCGAGCGCGGTGCGCAAAGACCTGCGCGCGCACAAACTGGTGAGCGCCGCGCCGCCCGAGCTCAAGGACCTCAGCCTCACCATGGAAGTGCGCGCCTACCGCGAACGCCCCGCCCACCGGGAGACCGTCAAGCCGGGCCTGCCGGCCGGCCACCATGGAAGCGATGACCACAAGCACAACGCGCAAGCCCTGTGGGACTATCTGATCGCCCACCACGGCGCCCTTTAATGACCCATGATTCCAAAGCCATGATCAACACCCTGACCCTGACCCGCCCCGACGACTGGCACCTGCATGTGCGTGACGGCGCCGCCCTGGCCACCGTGGTGCCGCACAGCGCCGCCCGGTTTGGCCGCGCCGTCATCATGCCCAATTTGCGTCCGCCCGTGACCACCACCGCGCAGGCGCTGGCCTACAAGGCGCGCATCCAGGCGGCGGTGCCGGCCGGTCTGGCGTTCGAGCCGCTGATGACGCTGTACCTCACCGACAAACTGCCGCCCGATGAAATTGCCCGCGCCCGCGCGGCCGGTGTGGTGGCCGTCAAGCTCTACCCGGCCGGCGCCACCACCAACAGCGATGCCGGCGTGACCGACCTGCGCAAGACCTATCCCACGCTCGAAGCCATGCAGCGCGCGGGCATGCCGCTGCTGGTGCACGGTGAAGTGACCGCGCCCGAGATCGACCTGTTCGACCGCGAGGCGGTGTTCATCGACACCCAATTGATCCCGCTGCGCCGCGATTTTCCCGAGCTGAAAATTGTGTTCGAGCACATCACCACGCGCGAGGCCGCGCAGTACGTGGCCGGGGCCGACCGCTTTACCGCGGCCACGCTCACCGCGCACCACCTGCTATACAACCGCAACGCCCTCTTCACCGGCGGTATTCGCCCGCACTACTACTGCCTGCCGGTGCTCAAGCGCGAAAGCCATCGCCAGGCCTTGCTGAGCGCTGTCGGCAGCGGCAGCCCGAAGTTTTTCCTCGGCACCGACAGCGCGCCACACGCGGTACACCTGAAAGAACACGCCAGCGGCTGCGCCGGCTGCTACACCGCGTTCACGGCCATGGAACTGTATGCGCAGGCGTTTGACGCCATCGGCGCGCTCGGGCAACTGGAAGCCTTTGCCAGCTTCAACGGTGCCGACTTTTACGGCCTGCCGCGCAACACCGGCACGCTCACGCTAAAACGCGAAGCCTGGACCGTGCCGGAACGTTTTGCCTTTGGCGAGGCCGAACTCAAGCCGCTGGGCGCCGGCGAGTCGCTGGCGTGGCGCGTGGTCTGAGGGCGCATAAAGCCCTCAGCGCTTACGACTGCCAGTCGGCGCGTGTCACCCGGTAATGCAAGCCCACCGCGTCGCAATCCGGGTAGACCGCGGTTTTGGCCGTGCTGACATCGACGGCGCGGATCCGCAGATCGATCTCAAAGCGGATGTCGATCACTTCCTGAATCACGGTTTCCTGCAAATTGAAATGCCGGGAACTCAGGTGCGCCGACACCCGCGACCTCGGCGCGTCATGGTTCACGGTCTCGGCGATCGCGTCATGCAGGGTGCGGTAGCTGTCGTCGAGCAGCAAGCCGATGTCCATTTTTCCATGGCCCCAGCGCGGCGATGCCGTGGGCCTGGTCAAAATCAGTGGGGCTCATGTCGCCACTGACCAGCGTGACCCCCTGCGCCTGCGCTGCGGCGTCCAGCGTCTGATGGTGCAGCGCCAGGGTCAATTCCACGGGCGCGAGGTAATTGCTCTGAAGATGGGCCGCAAATCGCTCCGGCGTAAAGCTGCTGACGTCGTCGTATTCAAACAGCGAAGCGCTGTTGACCAGCAGGTCAATGCGCCCCACCTGGTTCGTCGCCTGCGGGATCAGGCCGGCGCGAAAACCGGCATCGGACAAGTCGCCACACACGGTTTCGGCCAACGCCGCGCCAGCGCTCAGGCAATCGCTACGCGTCTGTTCTGCGTCCTGCCGGCTTGTCCGGTAATGAATGAGCAGCCCGTAGCCCCGGGCGGCCAGCTGCAGGCAAATGGCGCGACCAATGCGCCGGGCACCACCGGTGACCAGTGCGATGCGTGTCACGCCCATGCCTTTGTGTTCTGTGCTGTCAATGTTGACCCCATTTGCGTTGTCGACCGTGCCCGTGCGCCGCACCAAAACCTGCGGCGTGCGATGGTCGGCTTAGGGTTACACGCGGCCGACCGCCCCGGTGACGGCAGAGGCCTGTTCAGACAGCAAAAATGCCATCACCGCCGCCCGATCTCTGCATCGGTCAGGCTGGTGGACCAGCGCATCATCTTCTATTCCCAATCACTATGCCGCAGCCGCCATTGGCTGCAGGCGTTTGATCGTTGCAAATCTTTCTGGTTGCTGGCGCGCCTCCCAGAGGTCCACTCCCTCCTGCATGCGTAGCCAACTCTCAGCTGAAGTGCCCAGCAACTTCTCCAAGCGCATGGCCATGTCAGGGGTCAGCCCGCGGTGCTCATGCAGCAACTGGGAAACAGTAAGACGGCTCACGCCCAGCAGCTCTGCCAACCTGCTTTGAGACATTTCCATGCCTGGCAGGACATCTTCGCGCAGCAGCTCACCTGGATGAGTCGGCCGGCGGTGGGGGTTTCGTAGAGACTTCATTTTCAAATCCTCAGTGATGGTCTTCCAAATTCACATCAATCGCATCTTCACCATCAAATCGAAACGTTATGCGCCAGTTCCCAGTGACGGTGACAGAGTATTGGCCGGCTCGATCTCCCTTAAGTGGATGAAAGCCGAATCCTGGCAAATCCATGTCCGCCGCCACTTTGCAGGCGTCCAGCCGGTCAAGCATTCGCTCGATACGCCCCGCGCTCCGAGCCGGGATACTGCGATAGTCGCCCGTTCTGAAGAAACGGTCCAGACCCTTGCTTTTAAACGTTTCTATCATATTATTTTGTAATGCGATGAGTATCAGTGTAATCAATTTTATTGCAACTTACAACCTTCATCCCGAAAATGATCAGTTTCCTGGTAACAGCACTCATGAAACATCACACTGGAGCAGGGTTCACAGTGCTTCGTTGATGGGTGGAAGGACTTCCCGAGGCATTGATGTGTCATTTCCTGATGGGGCGGACAACAAAAAACCCGCCAAGGCGGGTTGCGATCAAGTCGGCGAGCAACTTAGTAGTGTTCTTTGTAGAACTCCAGCGCAAGCGATTCACACACGGTATCGTGCGCTGGAAGTTCGGTAAAAATGGCGCTGTGTGATGGAAACCAACTTCACCTCAAAATTTCGCCTCAATTGCTGTACAAAAGCCAATGCGCCTGGCAGGAGTTGAACCGCTGACAACAATTGCTGCACATCAGCTAAGCGCAGGCCATGTTTTCGCAGTGAGGCAATGCGCGATTGCATTAGTTTTTCGTAGTTCGGCTCTTCTCTCGTTGTGAGGTTGAACTCGGACAAACCGGTTTCCTTTGCAATATGCGGCCACAGCTCAGGAATTAGAACTCCCTCCATATCAATGCAGGCAACGTTGTTCATGCTTGGGTTTCTTTTTGAGTTACCAGTCAACTTCCGTCGGAATGTATTCAGCGAGATATGGCTGAGGACAGTGACAGCCAAATACCCAAGGCTGCCAACACGAAGCCGATGACCTGATTCACCAATACTTGCCGCTGTAAGAGTTTTTGTCGCAGACGTTCTTCCGAGAGAAACACACTGACCAAGCTAAACCATGACCAGTGTGCAAAGGACATGAATAACCCGTACAGAAGTTGAATGTGTGTGGGGGTACTTGGGTTGACAACCTGGGTATAGACACTGACAACAAAAAGTGTTGTTTTTGGATTCAACGCATTGGTAAAGAATCCGTTTTTGAACGCTCCAGCGGTGCTGATGTTGTTTGCTGCCGCTACGGGAAGACTTGCATCAGACCCCGTGGAGTCGGATGCCGCAGGCTTAGAGAAGAACGTTTTGTACCCTACATAAATTAGATACAGTGCGCCTATCAGCTTGATCGCAGTGAATATCTCAGGCGTGTTGCGAATCAATAGTCCGACACCGACCATGGTGTAGAACACATGCAGTTGAACCCCTGCGGCGATGCCCAAGGAAGAAAGTAGTCCCGCTGAGCGCCCGTAAAGGATGCTGTTGCGTGTGACCATGGCAAAGTCTGCGCCCGGACTAATGACCGCCAGCATGGTGATGGTGGCAACGGCAATGAGTTCTATCATGGTGGTCTTCGAGCTTAGAGTTTTCGACGGAAAGTAATGACCAGTACGTCTCGCGTAGCGGTGGCTTGAGAATCAAGCTGAGCAATGGGGGTTACACCGTAAAACACATGCTCATCGTTGACAATGGCCATGTCCAGCGGATGCTGTAGCGTGAAGTCATCCACGCGCATCTTGTCCAAGTCATAAATGGTGGTTCCTCCATTGACCAGGTTTTGCCGCTTGACCATGAGCATCATCACAAAATTCACTCCATCGCGATGCACGCCCTCTGGCGTGGGTTTGCCAATACCGCCTGCTTGAGCTTCGATGCGGAACTGATGAATTTCGATATGCCAAGGGTAGTACGGTGCCAGTCGTCCGAATATTTCACAGCCAAGCCGTATGACGGCCGTCATGGTTGCTCCGTTGAGGATTGACTTTTCTATAGGCGCATAGTGCCGGGCCAGACCTCCATTGAGGGTGTTATAGGACAGACTTTGGTAATGTGGCTGATGCGGCTCAGTTTTGAAAATGCGGCTGGACGGCAAAGCACTAAGAGTTGCATGGCGGCGTTTACGGTACTGCCCACCATCACCCATGTAGGTGTCCGCCTCCAGTTCGTTCCAGGAATTTTTGAATGCACTCAAATCAACCAAACTGGCACCGTCCATTTCTGTCAGCAAAGACTGCGTATCTTCGCTGGGCATGAAGACAAAGTCTTTGCGTGCCAAAGTCTTGCAAAGTTTGTCTATCTGTGAGTCTTGGGCAATAATTTGCGTAACTGACTTTTCTCTTTCGATGGTTCCAATGTTCATTCCCTACTCCAAAAATGCAAAAAAATGATGGTTTTTACTGACAGCCACGATTTTTGTTTCAGAATCAAATTTTGAAAAGCGATTAGTTTTCTTGAGCATGAGTGACTTAAATTCACACAAATCGGATCGACTCCCGCCTCTGCATAGCCTGCATGTTTTTGAGGTCGCGGCACGCCACGAGAGCTTTGTGCAAGCTGCGGCTGAGTTGTATGTGACGCATGGAGCGGTCAGTCGGCAAATTCGGCAGCTTGAGGATGCTCTGGGTTTGGCGCTGTTTGAGCGAAGAAACAGGGCGGTATTTCTGACCGGCGAGGGCCGCGTCTTGTTTGCTGCATGTGCCCAAGTCATGGACAAGCTAAGGGCGGTTGTGGAGGAGCTCACGACACCTGTGGCGCTTGCTCCGTTGGTGGTGTCTTGTGAACCAACCATCGCCATGCGTTGGCTGATTCCGAGGCTGCCGCAATTCCGCGTCCAGCACCCCGAATTTCAGATTCACTTACTGGCAGCAGGAGGGCCTGTAGATTTTGTCCGCGACAAGGTGGACGTAGCACTACGACGGAATGATTTCAAATGGCCAGAGCAGTATCATGTGGAGCGCATAGCGCCAGAAATGATGGGGCCAGTATGCACCCCTGCCATCGCTGAACTTCTGCGCACAGATGCTGCACAGAAGGTGCGTGAATTGCATTCGCGGACACGCCACGCCGCTTGGAAATTATGGCAACGCCATTCAGGAGTGGCTCTAAATCTAGCTGAACCAGAATATTTTGAGCATTTTTACCTCAGCTTACAAGCTGCTAATGCGGGCCTAGGTATTGCCATGGGCTCGCTCTACATGGTTGAAGATGATGTTCGAGATGGGCGTTTAACCGCCCCCTACGGCTTTGTGCCTGACGATTCCGAGTATGTGCTGTTATCACTTTGGGAGTTTGCAAAAGACAAACGCCAATTCATTTTTCTGGAGTGGGTGCGCTACGAAATGCAAAAATCACGCTTTGGCTTGGAGCAATCACCACAGTTGCCTAAATGAAGGGCTTGCATAAGGGGCGTATGGCGGCTGGTTGCAATAGAAAGTCTCCTGCAAAGTCAGTTGGATGGATTTCTTATCCACCCAGCGACAGTGTCCACAGCCTCCTTTTCCATGCCGATATAGCCGTGGTAATGCTGTCCAGCACACGGGTCACCCGTTGGGTTCGCCCCGCCATCAACAAAGATGAGCTTCTTGACAGGCGCATTGCGGAACCCCTTGAAGGCGGCAGGCACCTCGTCCGGTCGGCAGTGAATACAGACATCCTTGCTGTGGTGGAACACCAGCACCGGAACTTTGATCGCAGCCAAGTCCTGCCTGGGCACCGCTCCGGGCTTCTTGTAGTTGACCACGCTGGAAGTCAACACCAGCCCGGCGATGTCGCCCTGAACATGGATGGCGGTCGCAGTGGCAGAGATCGTGCCCCGGCTGGTGCCGACAATCCAGACCGGCGCTGCGCTCTGGGTTTTCACGAAGTCCAGCACCTTGCGCACGTCGGCCATGTGTGTGTCGCTGATACGGTCGGCGTAATCCAGGTCTTCTGAATCGCTGGGCCTGCCAAAAATCGCCACGTTGAACCCGTTGGCGGCGAAGTATGGAGCAGACCGCACCAGAAAGTTATTGCTGGTTGCTTTTCCATCCTCAACCTTGCCGAACCCACCGCCACCGCCAGGAAACAGGAACACGGTGGCTTTGGCACCCTCCACAGGCTCCCAAAACAGCGTGGTCTTCACGTCTGGCCGAGTGGGCACCTTGAACAGCGTGCCCTCGGCCCATGCCGCGCCCGTTGACGCGGCAATGCTGAATACAACAGTGAGAATCGTTTGGCTGCCCACTCTGCATCGGCAGGCTTGGCCGCACGGCATCCATCAGCGGCATGGTGGTAGACCAAGACCGGAATCTTGATCTTGTCCACATCCAGCCGAACCACGGTCAAAGGGTTCTTGGGCTCGACAAAGCTGGAGGTCAGCACGATGCCTGCGTACAGCTTTTCGGAGTCGCCATGGGCGGCGGCCACCACGGACGATGATCTGGTCAATGCCAAAGTGCTGGCCCGGCATGTCCAGTTCGATGCTGCCATCCAGTTCAGGCCGGTAGCTCAGCCAGTAGCAAAGTCCGCTGGCGAAGCGCAGTTCGATACCCCAGGCGGGTTCACCGTCTGCTCGGCCCAATCCGACAGTGGCGATTTCGGCCAGTACCATGCCGATGGCAGGCGACGGCGATTGCATCCATGGGTGCCGGTATTCCGCGCCGGGAGGTAGCCCGAACGTGATTGGCGGCACGGTCTTCACGTCTTCACAGTCACAGGTGGTGATGCGGTAGCCCAGCGAAACCGGCGCGCCAGAAGGCAAGCCGTACTGGGTGCCCTGCTGGTTGTGGAAGTAGCGCAGCGGTGACGTGCAGATCAGTGCGGCGCTCTCGAACACCATGACCAGCGCCCCGCTGAGCGATGGTGGGGTATGGCGTTGCGAGCCGGACTCGCGCCACGGATCAAGTACCTCCACGCGCAGCAGGCGCTGGCCTGCCAATGCGTTGAATCCCATGGCTCACTTCGCCGCAGTTTTTTGCATCTGCGTGACACCGATGTACCAACTGGGAGTCAATCCGGCCAAGTCAGTGGTGGCCGCAGGTTTACCTGCCGAAGAGTCCACGCAATATGGCTGGGCGGTTTTTCCGTCTGCTGACCGCATGCGGTGAAAGACCACGCATCGGCCTACCTCCCAGTCTGCGTCGTAGTCCACCATCGCAATCGCCACATCGGGCAAATCTTTGAAGTCTTTGGACTCCTTCCACACCGTCGCAACAAGGCCATACGCGGCCAGAAGTTTGGCAATCAGGTCGCCGTCAATGTAGGGGTAGTACGGTCCTGTTTTGGGCACACCCAGCGTTTCCGCCTGTTTGCGGATGTCGTCCAGCGTCTTGCCCAAAGTTGACCGCTGGCGTGTCCTGCTGGGCTACATCTGCGAACGAATTACACGTCAAACCGTCTTGCCGACCCCGCCACCGGCCCTCGCGGACGTCGGGTAACTGCGGTTTCTAGGATAACTTTGCCAGACAGCACGTCTTGCCAAACGCCTCCGTGCAGATGGCATCAGGAAGTAAGCAGTCCAAAAAGAAAAATGCCACAGGGTTTGAACCGCTGTGGCATTTGATAGTAGCTTTGATATTTGCTTGTTGATGCACAGGCTGCTAAAATGCAGTAAATCCATTACAAATCAACAACTTATCAAGCTTTGTTCTGGCGGAAGCGGTGAGATTCGAACTCACGAACCCTTGCGGGTTGCCGGTTTTCAAGACCGGTGCAATCGACCACTCTGCCACGCTTCCAGCGGGGTGGATTCTAACCCGGCAATTCAGGCCACATTGCACTCGCGGCGCAGCAGCGCCAGGGCGTCCTGCAATTGGGTGTCGCGGTCGCTGAGCAGGGTGGTTTGGGCCTCGTGCACGAATTCCTGCCAGAGCCCGGTGAAGTCGTTCTGGTGCTGCTCCGGCGCGTGGGCCTGCAGGTACTGGGTGGCCAGTGTCGGCTGCCAGCCGTGTTTGCGGATTTTGCGCACCAGCGTGGCGGCGGTCTTGTCGGTCAGCAGGGTCTTGGGCGCGCTGCCCGCAGCCACGCACAGGCACAGCGTGAGCACGGTGCCGTCGTCACTGTGGCCCTGGGTGAGTTTGTCCCAGGCCGCAGATCGGCTGCGGTCATGGTGGCTGACTTCACTCAAGCCGTCCTCGAGCCAGAAATAGCGGCCCATGAAGGCCGGGGTGTGGTCAAACAGCTTGCGCGCGGGCAGACGCGCATCCAGCAAACGAGGCCAGTCTGCCAGCACCGACTGGCGCACGGACTCGACCACCGGGCGGTACGCCTCGGGCAGGTTTTTGGGCAGGGTCAACTGCGCCGCATCCATCTGCTGTTTGCGCAAGCCGGCAATGATTTTTTCGAATGCGACCCAATCGGGCAGTTCCTTGCGCCGCATCAGGTTCAGCAGCAAGGCGGTACGGATCACGGCCTCACCATCGGGCTCGGCGTCTTGCAGGTCATCCGCCGCCAGGCCCAGCTGCTCCGCAAACCACAGTGCGGCCTCGACCACCTGCACGGCATGCTGGCGGGCCAGAAACTCGGCCTGGTAATCGGCATGGCTGGCCAGCGACCAGCGCGCCAGTTGCGGGATGTGGCGGTCGCTGAAAGCGCCGCGCTCGTTCATGCCGAAGTGGGTGTTTTGCGGCATCACGATCAGCGTCTTGAGCAGGTCAGCGCCGGCCTTGGAGCGCGACAGCAGGGAATGCTCGCGCAGCAGCGTGGCCGCCGCGCGCAAGTCACCGCTGCTGGCGTCCTGCAGGTGCAGACTGACCAGGTTGACGAGTCGGTCGCGCGCTTTTTCAAGTTCGGGGCGCAAGTACTCGCTGCCAAAATAGCGCGCAATCTGCACCATGCCCTTGGGCGCTTCCTCGGCCATCGCCGCCAGTTTGGCCTGGTCAATCAGGCCGTGCTGCACACCATAAATCAGGGCTTTTTCAAAAAAGGGACGCGCGTCAAACAGCGACACGCCTTGGCTGGATTCAGGCTGGGGCCGGGACGCTGTCATTTCAGATCGCGGATTCTTCGTCGGGGTCGATGGCCGCAGGGGTGGCTTTGCCGCGGTCGGTGTCGCTGGTCTCGAACTTGCCGTCGTCCTCGGCCAGGTCTTCTTCGTCCAGACCCAGCTCGAAGGCGCGCGCCTTGGCACGCAGCACCAGCAGCATTTCAATGAACAGGTCGGGGTTTTCGTAGCGCAGCAGCCAGGCCAGTTGCATCCAGTCGGAATCGGCCACTTCGTCCTGGTCCAGCCGCGCACTGGCGTAGGCGTTGGCGCGCAAGTCGTCTTCGGACAGCATCACGCCGTCGTCTTCGACCGTGTCGAAGGTGCCGGTGCGGGCAAAGGCCTCGACGCGGCTCCACTTTTCTTCAAAATAGTCAGCCAGCGCTTCTGCGCCGCCCTCCAGATCGCCAATGGCATTGATGAAGGCCAGCGGGTCGGCGCCGTCGCGGAAAATGATCGAGTTCATCATGCCGCGCAAATGGCTGCGGGTCAGGTCGCGATATTGCTTTTCAATCACCACGGCGCGGGCAAACTGCTCGGGCGTGAGCATCAGGTTGATGATGGAGGCGCGCGAGTTGTCGTACTCGCGGATCACCGCCAGCACATCCTTGGGGGGCAATTGTTCCAGCACCTCCATCAGCGCGCCATCGCCTTCGCGGTCGGCCAATTCAACCAGGGCCGACTCTGCGCCCACGATGTCGCCTGCGGCAATCAGGGACTGCGTTTTTTCAATCAAGGCCAAATGCTGCATACAAAGGTTCCTGTGATGTCAATGAGAGGTGATGCGGGTGCGGGCGCGTTAGTCCTTGCGGTCAAAACCGTGCTCTTCGAGCCAGTCGGCGCTGGATTCTTCGTGGTCATGGTGCTGTTCGCCGTCCTTGTCAAAGTCGTCGGCGTGACCTTGCCGGCGCACGGCGCCAGGCTCGCCTTCGGCCTCATGGCCATGGGCTTCATGGGCCGCACCCTCATTTTGGTGCGACGGGGGCCGGTGGTACAGATACTCCAGTGCGGCGGCCACCACCATGAACCAGTCGCCCTGCGGTTCCGCCAGCAGCTGGTCGGCCAGTTCCTGCGCCCAGGGCGTCAATTGCACGGCGTCGCCCAGGCTGCTCCAGTCGGGAAACTCGTCGGACTCAAGGGAGAGCACCTGCTCCATCACGGCCGGCAGTTCAAAGTGAAAGCCACCGTGGAACACCACCGCCACCATCTCGGGGCTCGACTCCATCATCTGCTTCAAAAACGTGATCTGGCCGCGCTTTTCCAGCAGGCGCTTGCGCAGCACATGGCGCCCCTCCGAGTCGAAAGCGAGGTCGTCGATCTCGGCCTGGTAGGACGTGCGCAGTGCGCGAAAAAAAGCAGACATGCTCATGGCGTTCTCAAAGGTGGGTTGGGTTTCAAAGGATGCGATTGAAGTAATCTTGCCAAATCGCACGGGCGGTGTCGATCGGGCTGTCGAGCAGGTTGCGCTGGCGATTGTCATCGTAAGCCTTGCGCTTGTCCGGGTCCGACAAGACCTCGTAGGCCACCTGGACCAGCCGGAAACGCGCGGCGGCATCCGCGGCGCTGCTGCGGTCCGGGTGGTGCAGGGCGGCCTGCTGGCGAAAGGCTTTTTTGATGTCGGCCAGCGTGGCGGACGGGCGCAGGCCCAGGGCGGCGTAATGGTCTTTCATTGGGCAGCCAGGGTGCTGAGGCCTCAATGGCCGGCAAAATCAACCAGGGTGAACAGCGACAGGCCGGTGGCGCGCAGCTTGTCGGACCCGCCCAGTTCGGGCAGGTCCACAATGACGGCGCCTTCCATGACCTCGGCGCCCAGTTTTTCGAGCAGTTTCTTGCCCGCCATCATGGTGCCGCCGGTGGCAATCAGGTCATCGATCAAGAGCACGCGCTGGCCCGGCTTGACAGCGTCGGTGTGCAGCTCGACCGTGGCGCTGCCATACTCCAGCTCGTAGGTTTCTTCCACGGTGGTGAAGGGCAGCTTGCCTTTCTTGCGGATCGGCACAAAGCCCACGCCCAACTCATAAGCCACCACCGCACCCAAAATAAAGCCGCGCGCATCCAGCCCGGCCACCACGTCAGGGCGGCGCTCGGCGTCCATGTAGCGGTGCACGAAGACGTCGATCAGCACCCGGAACACCTTGGCGTCCTGCAGCAGCGGCGTGATGTCGCGAAACTGCACGCCGGGCGCCGGCCAGTCGGGCACGGTGCGAATATGGTCACGCAGGTAGTGGTTCACACTGAAGTTTGGCATCGAGGATCCAGATCAAACAAAGTGCCCTATTGTGCCTCGCACGGCAAGCGCCTGGCGTCAAAAGTCGCCCTTGAGCAGCGTGCGCTCGGCCAGCTCCAGCATGTCGGCCTTGCCCGAGAGCAGCAGTGAATCGCCCTCCATCAGCACCAGTTCATCCGTCAATTTGATGACTTGCCCGGTTTTTCGGCGCAAGCTGACCAGCCGCACGCCCAGGCTGTCCCATTCGACCTCGCCCACCGTGCGCCCCAGGGATCTGGCCGCCAGCGGCAACAACACCGAAGCCAGGCGCTCCTGCTGCAGCTCGTCGACCGAACCGTCGTCGGCACCGCGAAAGAAACCGCGCAGCAACTTGTAACGCGCCTCACGCTGTTCCTGCACCAGTCGCAACACCCGGCGCATGGGCACGCCCACCAGCGCCAACGCATGGCCGGCCAGCATCAACGAACCCTCGATGGCTTCCGGTACCACCTCGGTGGCGCCCGCATGCTGCAGGGCTTCGAGGTCATGGTCGTCCTGGGTGCGCACCACCACCGGCACCTGCGGCGCATGCTGCTTGATGTGGGCCAGCACCTTCATGGCGCTGGAGGTCTCCAGATAGGTGATGACCACGGCACTGGCGCGCGCCAAACCGGCTGCCATCAGCGCCTGCAGGCGCACGGCATCGCCAAACACCACCGAATCGCCGGCAGCGGCGGCCTGGCGCACCCGGTCGGGGTCGAGGTCGAGCGCAATGTAGGGAATGGCCTCCTTGTCGAGCATGCGCGCCAGATTCTGGCCGCAGCGACCATAGCCGCAAATGATCACATGTTTGTTGGTCTTGATCGACTTGCGCGCAATGCTGGTCATTTGCACCGACTCCATCAGCCACTCGTTGCTGACCAGCTTCATCACAATCTGGCCGCTTCGCATCACGATGAATGGCGTCGCCAGCATTGACAGCACCATCGCCGCCAGAATCGGATTGAGCAGTTCAGGCGGCACCAGTTTGCTGCCCTGCGCCAGCGTCAGCAGCACAAAACCGAATTCACCGGCTTGTGCCAGATACAGTCCGGTGCGCAGGGCAACCCCCATGGAAGCGCCCAGGGCGCGCGCCAAAAAAGTCACCACCACGGCCTTGTAGAGCACCGGCACGGTCACCAGCAACAGCACCAGCGGCCAGCGATCGAGCACCAGGCGCCAATCCAGCATCATGCCGATGCTGATGAAAAACAGCCCCAGCAGCACATCGTGAAACGGCCGGATGTCGGTTTCCACCTGGTGCTTGTACTGGGTTTCCGAGATCAGCATGCCGGCAATGAAAGCGCCCAGCGCCAGGCTCAGGCCCGCCAGTTCGGTCAGCCAGGCCAGACCCAGCGTGACCAGCAGGAGGTTGAGCACAAACAGCTCCTCGCTCTTGCGCCGCGCCACCAGGGTCAGCCACCCGCGCATGATGCGCGGCCCCCCCACCATCAGCACCGTGATCAGCACCGTGGCTTTGAGCAGCGCCCAGGCCAGGGTTTCCACCATCTGCTCGGGCGAGGCGCCCAGGGCCGGGATCAGCACCAGCAGCGGCACCACGGCCAAGTCCTGGAACAGCAGCACGCCCATGACACGCTTGCCGTGCTCGGTCTCCATTTCCAGCCGCTCGCTCATGAGCTTGACCACAATCGCGGTGCTGCTCATGGCCATGGCGCTGGACAGGGCCAGCGCGGTGTGCCAGTTCATGCCCCAGTATTGGGGTGCGAGCACGGCAAACGCCATGCTCGCCAGCGTGGTGACCAGCATGGTCAGCGCCACCTGGAACAGGCCCAGGCCAAACACATGGTTGCGCATGCTGCGCAGCTTGGGCAGGTTGAATTCCAGCCCGATCACAAACATCAGGAACACCACGCCAAATTCGCCCAGATGGCGCACGCCTTCGGCATTTCTGGCGAGGGCCAAAGCGTTCGGGCCAATCACCACACCCACCGCCAGATAACCCAGCATCGGCGGCAGTTTCAGGGAGCGGCAGACGACCACGCCGATCACCGCGGCCAGCAGATACAACAGGGTTAATTCGAGTGGGTTCACCCCCTGATACTACCAAGCGAAAGCGCGGTTTGCGGGGGCTGCCCGATAGAATGAGGCCATGACCACCCTGCCCACCTCCGCTCCCGTATTTGATGCCAGCCGGGCCATGGCGCTGGCGCGGGAAACGCTCGACATCGAAGCCGCCGCGCTGCTGGGTCTCAAGCAGCACGTGGGCCCCGACTTTGTGCAGGCGGTGCGCCTGATGCTGGCCGTGCAAGGCCGTGTGGTGGTGATGGGCATGGGTAAAAGTGGCCACATTGGCCGCAAGATCGCGGCCACGCTGGCCTCTACCGGAACCCCCGCCATGTTTGTGCACCCGGGCGAGGCCAGCCATGGCGACCTCGGCATGATCAAACCGGTGGACGTGGTGCTGGCCATTTCCAACAGCGGCGAGTCCGAAGAGCTCATCGTGATCCTGCCGCTGATCAAGCGCCTGGGCGCACCGCTGGTGGCCATGACGGGCCAGGCCAAATCCACCCTGGCACGCCATGCCGACTTGTTTTTGAACAGCGGCGTGGCCAAGGAAGCCTGCCCGCTCAACCTCGCGCCCACGGCCAGCACCACCGCGCAACTGGCGCTGGGGGACGCGCTGGCGGTGGCCCTGCTCGACGCGCGCGGCTTCAAGGCCGAAGACTTCGCCCGCTCGCACCCGGGCGGTGCGCTGGGGCGCAAACTGCTGACCCTGGTCAGCGATGTGATGCGCAGCGGCGACCAGGTGCCCAGCGTCGGGCTGCAGGCCAGCTTTAGCGCGCTGATGCGCGAGATGAGCGCCAAGGGCCTGGGCGCTGCCGCCGTGGTGGATGCCGCAGGCCAGGTACAGGGCATCTTTACCGACGGCGATTTGCGCCGTTTGATTGAAAAAGGCGCCGACTTGCGCAGCAGCACCGCAGAGCAGGTGATGCACCCGCAGCCCGCCACCATCAGCCGTGACGCCCTGGCGGTCGATGCCGTCGACCTGATGGAACAGCGCCGCATCACCAGCGTGCTGGTGCTCGATGCCGAGGGCAAACTGTGCGGCGCGCTCAACAGCAACGACCTGATGCGGGCCAAGGTGATCTGATGCCGCCCGCGCTCGACTTCCCCCCCGAACTGCTGCTCCAGGCGCAGGGCATCCGCGTCGTCTTTTTGGATGTCGATGGTGTCCTGACCGACGGTGGGCTGTATTTTTCGGAACACGGCGAAACCATCAAGCGCTTCCACACACTGGACGGCCATGGCCTCAAACTGCTGCAGCGCGCCGGCATCACGCCGGCCGTGATCACCGGGCGCGACTCCCAGGCGCTGCGCTTGCGGCTGGCGGCGCTGGGCATCGAACACGCCCACTTTGGCACCGAAGACAAACGCCCGGCGGCCGCGCTCACCCTCCAGGCGCTGGGTCTGGACTGGGCCCAGGCTGCGGTCATGGGTGACGACTGGCCCGACCTGGCCATGCTGACGCGCTGCGCATTCGCCTGTGCGCCCGCCAATGCCCAGGCCGAGGTGCTGGCGCGCGCCCACTACGTGACCCAGCGCCTGGGGGGTCAGGGCGCCGTGCGCGAACTGTGCGACCTGCTGCTGGTGGCCAGCGGACGCTACGCCGATTTGCTGCAGGAAGCCACGTCATGAACACGCTACGTGACTGGCTGGACCGGCTCACGCTGTATTTTCCGGTGCTATTGATGGGACTGCTGGCACTGGCGACCTACTGGCTGGTGCGCAGCACGCCGGGTCTGGAACCCAAGCTGCCAGCCGCCGCCGTCAAACACCTGCCCGACTACTTCATGCACCAGTTTTCGGTGAAAACCTTTGATGCCCATGGTCAGCTCAAAAGTGAGGTCATGGGACGGGATGCGCGTCATTTTCCGGACACCGACACGCTGGAAATTGACCAGGTGCACATCCGCTCCTTTGGCGTCGAAGGGCAGCTGACCACCGCCACGGCGCGCCAGGCGCTCGCCAACGGCGATGCCTCGGAGGTTCAACTCATCGGGCAAGCGCTGGTCGAGCGCAAGGCCAGCCTGGACAAGGACGGCAAGGAAAAAGCCGCCCTGACGTTCCGGGGCGAGTTTCTACATGCCTTCATGGACACCGATCGCGTCAAGTCGCACAAACCGGTGGAGCTCACCCGGGGCGCCGACCGCTTTACCGCTGACAGCATGGACTACGACAACCGTGAAGGCATCATGCTGCTCACCGGGCGCGTCCGGGGTCATTTGGTACCCGGCAAAACGCCCTGAAAGCCGAGCGCCCGTGACACCCCTGGTCCTGATCACCGGCGCCTCCAGCGGCATTGGCCAGGCCCTGGCCCTGCATTACGCTCGGCAGGGCTATCGGCTGGCCCTGGTGGCACGGCGCAGCGAGGCCCTGCAAAGCTGGCTCGACGCGCAATCCATCCCTGGGGACAAGCAGGCCGTTTACCGTGCCGATGTCGCAGATGTCCGGCAGATGGCCGACATGGCGCAGGCTTGTATCGCGCAGCAGGGTTTGCCCGATGTGGTGATTGCCAACGCGGGCATCAGCATCGGCGTGGACACCTCGGTGCCCGAGGACCTGGCCGTGATGGCCCGCGTGCTGGCGACCAACGTGATGGGCGTGGCGGCCACCTTGGGCCCCTTCATTGCCCCCATGGTGGCGCGCGGCACGGGCACGCTGGTGGGCATGGGCAGTGTGGCGGGCATTCGCGGCCTGCCCGGCCACGGCGCTTACTGCGCCAGCAAGGCCGCAGTCATCAGCTACTGCGAAAGCCTGCGCGGCGAGTTGCGCCCCAGCGGCGTCAAGGTGGTCACGCTGTGCCCCGGCTACATTGCCACTCCGCTGACGCAAAACAACCGCTACACCATGCCATTTTTGATGCCGCCCGAAGTCTTTGCCCATAAAGCGGCGCAAGCCATTGCGGCAGGCTGCAGCTACCGCGTGATTCCATGGCAAATGGGCGTGGTGGCCAAGCTGCTGCGCTTGCTGCCCAACGCCCTGTTTGACCGCCTGTTTGCCGGACGACCGCGCAAACCGCGCGTGACAGACACCTGAAACTAAGCGATCCGCACAACAAAAAGGGCCCCGAAGGACCCTTTTGTGCTTGCCAGGAGTGAACCCGGCGAAGTTGGTATCAGCTTAGTAGCTGCTACGGCCACCGCCGTAACCACCGCCACCGCCGCCACCGGAACGGCCACCACCAGCGCCGCCGCCGTAGCCGCCGCCACCGGAACGGCCACCGCCAGCGCCGCCGCCGTAGCCGCCGCCACCGCCGAAGCCGCCGCCGGAACGGGGAGGACGTGGCTCCATCGGACGGGCTTCGTTGACCACGAGGCCACGACCACCGAATTGTTGGCCGTTCATGGCTTCGATGGCAGTTTGTGCTTGCGCATCATCGGCCATTTCGACAAAACCGAAACCCTTGGAGCGGCCGGTGTCACGTTCCATCATGACTTTGGCGCTGGTGACGGTACCGTGGGCTGCGAACGCTTGTTGCAGATCCTCATCACGGAAAGAATATGGCAGATTGCCGACGTAAAGTTTGTTGCCCATGAAAGGACTCCTCAAAATAACTCAAAACGCGATGGAGTCCATAACCGCAATCAACAAACCAGTAAAGACTTAAGAAGCAGACGCGAGACTGACATTCACCGCAAACCATGTACTGCTTTAAAAAAACAATACGACTGCATGATACGACAAGTTTCGGTTTTTCAAATATTTATTTTTGACCGCGCCCCAAATGCGCTGGTTTGCTCTGGAAAATGAGCGTGTCGTATTGCATTTCTTGTCATATTCATTGGAGATTTACCCATGAGCCTGCTGTTTTCCCCCCTGACCCTGCCCTCGCCGCGCGGCGACCTGACGCTGGCCAACCGCCTGGTGGTGGCGCCCATGTGCCAATACTCGGCCCAAGACGGTTGCGCCACCGACTGGCATCTGATGCACTGGGCCAACCTGCTCAACAGTGGCGCTGCGATGTTCACCATCGAGGCCACTGCGGTGTTGCCCGAGGGCCGCATCACGCCCAACTGCCTGGGTTTGTGGGACGACCCCACCGAAGCCGCCCTGAGCGAGCACCTGCAGCGCGCCCGCGCCCTGGCACCACACAACACGGCCGTGTGCCTCCAGTTGGCGCATGCCGGGCGCAAGGCATCGAGCGCCGTGCCATGGCTGGGCGGCCAGCTGCTGGCGCCAGCCCAAGGCGGCTGGGAAACCTTCGCCCCGTCAGCGCTGCCGCATTTACCCGGCGAAACCGCGCCCACGGCCATCTCTGCCGCAAAGCTCATCGAGATTCGTGACGCCTTTGTGGCGGCCGCCCGGCGCGCCGCGCGCCTGGGTGTCGAAGCCATCGAACTGCACGGCGCCCACGGCTATTTGCTGCACCAGTTTTTGTCGCCTTTGGCCAACCAGCGCAGCGATGCCTATGGGGGCTCGTTTGAGAACCGCATCCGTTTCCCGCTCGAAGTATTCGCCGCCGTGCGCCATGCCTTTGATGGCGTGCTGGGCTTGCGCCTGTCGGCCAGCGACTGGGTTGACGGCGGCTGGGATCTGCCGCAAAGCATTGAGTTTTCACAGCGCCTGAAAGCCGTCGGCTGCGACTTTATTCACGTCTCGTCGGGCGGCGTGTCGCCACTGCAAAAAATTGCGCTGGGGGCGGGTTACCAGGTGCCGTTTGCCCAGGCGATTCGCGCCGCCACCGGCATGGTCACCACCGCAGTCGGGCTGATCACCGAAGCCCGGCAAGCCGAGGCCATCTTGGAAGCGGGCGACGCTGACCTGATTGCCCTGGCGCGCGCCTTTTTGTACCAGCCACGCTGGGGCTGGCAAGCTGCCGCAGCTTTGGGCGGCACAGTACAGGCCAGCCCCCAATACTGGCGCTGCCTGCCGCGCGAAGCCCAGGCGGTCTTTGGCAAGATGGCGGTGGCGCAGCGTTAAGACAGCCATCGGCCCGAGGGCGGGCCTCCTACAAGATGCCATGGTCGACTAAGGACGACCCCATAGGGCCAGCCAAGCAGTCACCTGTCCGATCACCTGGTCGCTGGCCGCCGTCAAGGCGCGCACGGCACCTGGCGCATCGGGCGTCGGGGCTGGCTGCTGCACCACAAAACTGCGTTGCGCCAGCAAGGTTTCACTGCCGCCAACACGCTGCGACAGTGTGGCGCGCAGGCGCAGCAAGCCGTGGCTTTGCGCCGGGGCATCAAAGACCTGGCTGAATTCTTCCAGCACCAGCCGCAAGTTGAACGGCGCTGCCGCTTCCCCCGGCGCCACCACGGCACGCTGCTCGCCCAACTGCTGGCGCAGGCGCTGGCTGATCAATTGCGCCGGCGGCATGCTCCAGCGCGTCAAGGCGTAGGGCTTGAGCTGCTGTGCGTCGGCATAGGCCAGACGGTACAGCACCGCGTTGCCTTCCAGCGCCGGACTGACCTGGGGCTCGAACAGCGCCACGGCTGCCAGGCTCCCCGTTGCGGCGGTCGGCACCGGCGCGGGACCAAAGTCGTAGACCTTGATCATCGCTTCCGGGCGCGGTGTGGCGCAGCCAGCCAGCAACATCGCCAACACAAGCAACAGGCTTATGGACTTGACCGAAAGAAAATCAGGAACAGTTTTATTCATGGCTATTGAAATAAATATCGCGGGACATGGATTGCTTCACTGCAGCCTGTCCTGAGCTTGACGAAGGGTCGAAGGGTTCGCCATGACGAGTCCGTTCATGGCGCAGAAAAACCCGGTTCACCCGGGCCGGGCAAGGGGGCCGGCGCGCCCAGCAGCAGGGCCTGCGGGGTATCGCGCAGGGTTTGCGCCAGCTCGCCAATCTGGCGCGTACTGCGCGCCACGTCCTGGACGACGAGGTTCAGGCGCGGCAAGGTGACACTTTGCAGGCTTTGATTGGTGGCCACCCATACCTCGGTGCCCTGGCCGAGCTGGTCCAGCGCGCCGCCGGGTGCCGCCATGCGTTGGGTCAGCCGCTGAAAAGCGCTGGCCGACGTCCGGGCGGCATCGGCACCGTCACCGACACGCACCGCGACCGCCTTCAACGTGGCCAGGCTGTCGCGCGTGCCCTGCGCCAGTTCGGGCAACAAGGCACGCGTTTGCGCTGTCAGTTGCCGGATCTCCGAGGCCGCCTGACCCAAATGGCCCACAGCGGCCACGAAGGTCTGCTGATTCTGGATGGAGAGCAATTGGTTGATGCGCTGCGCCGCCTCGTCGAGTTGCCCCAACACCCGCTCTCCCCGGTCGGTCAGCTGACTCACCAAACCGGGCTTGAGCGGAATGCGGCTGTTGTCTGCCAGTTGCGCCGGCGGGGCCGTCGCGCCGGGGGTCGGCTCGCTGTCGTCAAGCTGAATGTAAGCCAGCCCGGTCACGCCCTGGTAGCCCAGCGTGGCAAACGTACTGGCGCTGATGGGCGCCAGCTCATCGACCGCAATGCGCACCAGCACCTGACCCCGGGCCTGAGGGTCCAGACGGATGCTGGTGACCTTGCCCACCGGCACGCCCTGGTAACGCACATTGGCCTGGGGCTGCAAGCCGCTCAGATTGACCGACCCGGCCAGCTCATAGCTGCGCAGTTGACGTGTGTCGCGCGTCAGCCACACCGCCAACGCGATCAGCAAGGCGGTGACAAAAAAGACAAACAGGCCGGCGGCCAGTGCATGTGATTTGTTTTCCATGGGGTGTATTTAAACCCAAATCATTCCTAGAATGCGATTCTGTGGGGGCATAGCTCAGTTGGGAGAGCGATTGGTTCGCAATCAATAGGTCGGCGGTTCGATTCCGCCTGTCTCCACCAATATTCAAACCCCAACCACTCTCGGTTGGGGTTTTTT
>JALNWC010000005.1 GCA_023231075.1 Rhodoferax sp. | reverse complement strand
GTCGGTCACGCTTTATTACATGCTGATCAATATGACGCAGGTTAGAACGCTGCTGTCCTTGAAAGGCGCCGGCCTCTGGTTCGAGATCGAGCCGGTCTCCGCTGGCGTCTTTGGCGTGGGTGCTGGATTGCTGGTAACAATTGTCCTGAGCTGGCTCACGCGGGGTTCTGCTGCATCTTCCGGGTAGTCAGGTGATCCAGGCTGGTCGATCAAGCGCTATAATCGCCAGTTACCTTGCCGCACCTCAATTAGACGCTGAGGGCGGTTTTTTGCCTCACAAGAGGTTTATCCAGAAGGAGTTTCAATGCGTCATTATGAAATCATCCTCATGATCCATCCGGATCAGAGCGAGCAAGTTCCAGCCATGCTGGAGCGTTACAAAGGCATGATCGTTGCCGGCGGTGGCAAAGTGCACCGTGTCGAAGACTGGGGTCGCCGCCAGTTGGTCTATTTGATCAACAAGCTGGCCAAAGCCCACTACCTGTGCGTCAATATTGAAGCTGACCAGGCGGTCATGGCTGAGCTTGAGCATGCGTTCAAGTTCAATGATGCCGTGTTACGCCATTTGACGGTTCTGAAGAAAAAGGCTGAAACCGGCCCTTCTTCCATGATGAAGACCGTTGAGCGGGAAGACGCTCGCAAGACGCAACAAGCCGAATACCAGGCTTGATTTTCCTGAGTGACAACACCGAGTGCCAACACCGCCGCTAATCAATTTGTAGTCACGGCGCAAATTGTCGAATCCAGCACCATGCGTTATACGCCTTCCGGTGTGCCGGCCTTGAATTGTCTGTTGGAGCATGCCTCCGAGACAGTCGAAGCCAGTCAGGTCAGACAAGTCAAGGCATTGCTGAAATCTGTGTCATTTGGTTCTGTGGCTGAGCGATTGGCTCAACAGGAAATTGGAAGCAGCTGGCTTTTTAAAGGCTTTTTGGCTTCCCCACGTGGCACCAGGCAACTGGTGTTTCATATTCAAGAATTTGCTCAAATTTAAAGTTTTAAAAATTTAAGGAGTCCATCATGGCCGGACCAAAACGTTTCAATAACAAAGACAAGCGCCCCAAGCGCCCCGCACAAAACCTGCTTTTCAAGCGCAAGCGCTTTTGCCGTTTCACGGTGACGGGCGTTGAAGAGATCGACTACAAAGACATCGACACCTTGCGTGATTTCATCGCCGAAAACGGCAAGATCATTCCCGCTCGTTTGACCGGCACCCGCGCTATTTTCCAGCGCCAACTCAACACGGCTATCAAGCGCGCACGCTTTTTGGCGATGCTGCCCTACAGCGACCAGCACAAGATCTAAGGACCACAACCATGCAAATCATTCTGCTCGACAAGGTGGTGAACCTTGGTAATCTGGGTGAAATCGTTCGTGTCAAGGACGGTTATGCCCGCAACTTTTTGATCCCTACCGGCCGTGCACGTCGCGCCACGGCATCTGCCAAGGAAGAGTTCGAAGCACGCCGTGCCGAACTCGAAAAAGCAGCTGCTACCAAACTGGCTGAGTGCCAGGCCATCGGTGAGAAGCTGGCAGGCACTACCTGCAAGCTGACACAAAAGGCTGGCGTTGATGGTCGCTTGTTTGGTTCCGTGACCAATGCTGACATTGCCGAAGAACTGACCAAGTCAGGCTTTGCCGTTGTCAAATCCCAGATCCGCATGCCCAACGGTCCGATCAAGACCGTCAGCGACAGCACCGTCAGTGTGGCTCTGCACACCGATGTGGTGGTCGACATCACCGTTTCGGTCTACGGCGAAACTGCCTGATTACCGGCTCACTAAAAAAACCGCCAGTGGCAACACAGGCGGTTTTTTTTGGTTAAGAAGTTGTCAGCCCCTTGAACAGCATGTAAGCCGCCAGCAGGTACAAAATGCAGGCAAAGAGGCGTTTGAGGCGTTTCACCGGTAGCTTGTGCGCTGCCTTGGCTCCCAGCGGGGCGGTTAAAACGCTGCAACTCGCAATGACCAGCAAAGCTGGCAGCCAGATGTAACCCAGCGAGTAGGGCGGCAGCTGCGCCAGATGGAAGCCGCTCAGCACATAACCACTTGCATTCGCCAGTGCGATCGGAAAACCGAGCGCAGCTGAGGTGGCTATGGCACTGTGGATCGGCACATTCACCCAGGCCATGAACGGCACGCTGATAAAACCGCCACCCGCACCGACCAGCCCCGACACGAACCCGATCACCGAGCCGGCACCGAGCAGGCCGACGGTTCCGGGAACTTCGCGACCGGGCGAAGGCTTCTTGTCCAAAAACATCTGGGTGGCCGAAAAGCCGACAAACACCGCAAAAAAAATGGCCAGCGAGGACCCCTTGAGCAGGGAAAATACCCCCATGCTGCCGAGCAGGCTACCCAGAACAATACCGGGCGCCAGTTTTTTGACCAGGTCCCAGCGCACAGCCCCCCGCTTGTGATGTGCCCGCACACTGGAGATGGAGGTAAAGACGATGGTGGCCATCGAGGTGGCAATGGCCATTTTGACGGTCAGCTCAGGGGCTACACCACGGTTGGTCAGGATGATGGTCACAAACGGCACCATGACCATGCCGCCGCCGATGCCCAACAGTCCGGCCAGAAAACCGGCGCACAAGCCAAGTGTTGCCAGTTCAATAATTAAAAGGGGTTCAAAAAGCATGGGGAAAAGAGGGTAGGGTGCCTGCGCGTGTTACCGGATCCGCATCCTGAACCGGGGTTCAGGTGGGCGAGGTCAGTCCGTGTCTTGGGTTCATCTGACGCGAGACGATCACGCTGACAAGACAATGTTCCAAGCCCGAGCTCTAAGAGCATTGGTTCAAGGAAATATAAAACCCGGCATACACGGCAGGCAGGATGATTGTAGTGTCGCCAATATGTTCCGTGGTCAAAGAGCCGTAAAAATTACAAATGGTTCAGGGCCGTGCAATCAGCACATAGATTTCATTGACCTTGATCATGCCAAGCTCCATACGCGCCTTTTCCTCGATCATTTCAAGCCCTTCTTTCAAGTCCCGCACCTCGGCGGCAAGTTGTTGATTGATCTGTACCTCTTGCTGATTGAGTTGGTTTTGCGTCTTGAGTTGAGCCTGTAGTTGGGCTACGTTCGGGATGCTGCCACGCCCTGACCACAGTTGCACGTGCAAGATCACGAGCAGTGCAATCAGGGCGAGCATCACCGAACGTGAGCTCATGACTGGCCTCAGCGAAGGTTGTAAAAGGCCGCGCGCCCAGGGTAGCTGGCGATTTCACCCAGGTCTTCTTCGATGCGCAACAACTGGTTGTACTTGGCCATCCGGTCCGAGCGGCTCAAGGATCCGGTCTTGATTTGCAAGGCGTTGGTTCCCACCGCGATGTCGGCAATGGTGGAGTCCTCGGTTTCACCCGAACGGTGGCTGATGACGGCCGTGTAGCCGGCTTTTTTAGCCATCTCGATGCAGGCAAAGGTTTCAGTCAAGGTGCCGATCTGGTTGATTTTGATCAGGATCGAATTGGCAATGCCTTTGTCGATGCCTTCCTTGAAGATTTTGGTGTTGGTGACAAACAGGTCGTCACCCACAATTTGCACCTGTTTACCCAGGCGATCGGTCAAAATTTTCCAGCCGTCCCAATCGCCTTCGGCCATGCCGTCTTCGATGCTGATGATCGGGTATTTGTCGACCCAGGTGGCCAGCATGTCGGTCCAGGCCTCTGCGCCGAGCACCAGGCCTTCGCCCTGGAGGTGATACTGGCCATCCTTGTAGAACTCGCTGGCGGCGCAATCCAGGCCAATGGCGATTTGCTCACCGGCGGTGTAGCCGGCCTTGTCGATCGCCTGCAGGATCAACTGAATGGCGGCTTCATGGTTCTCCACGCTGGGGGTGAAGCCGCCTTCGTCACCGACGGCCGTGCTCATGCCTTTTTCGTCGATGATTTTCTTCAGGGCATGGAACACTTCGGCGCCATAGCGCAGGGCTTCCCGAAAGCTGGGGGCGCCCAGCGGAATGATCATGAACTCCTGCAAATCAAGGCTGTTGTTGGCGTGGGCGCCACCGTTGATGACGTTCATCATGGGCACCGGCAATTGCGTGCCGCCCATGCCGCCAAAGTAGCGGTACAGCGGCAAGCCGGATTCTTCGGCGGCAGCCCGGGCCACGGCCATGGACACGGCCAGCATGGCGTTGGCACCCAGGCGGCTCTTGTTCTCGGTGCCGTCCAGATCAATGAGGGTCTTGTCCAGAAACGCCTGTTCGGACGCATCCAGGCCCAGCACGGCCTCGGAAATTTCGGTATTGATGTACTCCACGGCTTTCAGAACGCCTTTACCGAGGTAGCGCGACTTGTCGCCATCGCGCAGCTCAATGGCTTCACGGCTGCCCGTGGAGGCGCCGGACGGCACCGCCGCGCGGCCCATGGTGCCGGACTCCAGCAGCACATCGCACTCGACCGTGGGGTTGCCACGCGAGTCCAGAATTTCACGACCGACGATATCTACGATTGCACTCATGGGGTTCTTTCTCCAAAAAATTAAAGGGAATAAGGTGCCGGCAGTTTGTTCATGCGGAAAAATGATGCTCCAGAAATCCGTGCCGCTTGGTGACCTGGTCCAGTGCCAACAGGGTTTCAAGCAAGGCCTTCATGTGTTTGAGCGGCACGGCGTTGGGGCCGTCGCTCAGGGCCTTGGCCGGATCCGGGTGCGTCTCCATGAACAGACCCGCCACGCCGACCGCCACCGCCGCCCGCGCCAGCACGGGAACCATCTCGCGCTGACCGCCGCTGCTGGTGCCCTGACCGCCTGGCAGTTGCACCGAATGGGTGGCATCGAAGACCACGGGGGCCCCCGTGTCGCGCATGATGGCGAGCGAGCGCATGTCGCTTACCAGGTTGTTGTAGCCAAAACTGACGCCGCGTTCGCAGGCCATGAAGTTGTCTTCAGGCAGTCCTATTTCACGGGCCGCAGCGCGGGCTTTGTCGATCACGTTTTTCATGTCGCCAGGTGCCAGAAACTGCCCCTTTTTGATGTTGACGGGCTTGCCGGACTGCGCTACGGCGCGGATGAAGTCGGTCTGGCGGCATAAAAAAGCCGGGGTCTGCAGCACGTCGACCACGGCCGCCACTTGGGCTATCTGGTCTTCCGAGTGGATGTCGGTGAGCACCGGCAAGTTCAGTTCACGCTTGACCTTGGCCAGAATCTCCAGGCCCTTGTCGATGCCAGGCCCCCGAAACGTGCTGCCACTGGAGCGGTTGGCCTTGTCAAAGCTGCTTTTAAAAATAAAGGGGATACCCAGGCTGGCGGTGATTTCCTTCAGGGTGCCAGCGGTGTCCATCTGCAATTGCTCGGACTCGATGACACAGGGACCTGCAATCAGAAAAAACGGTTGTTGCAAACCGACGTCAAAACCGCAGAGTTTCATCAGGCCACCGCCTTCGCGTTGCTGGAGATTGCTTGATGCTCCAGCGCCGCCCGCACGAAGGCATTGAACAGAGGATGTCCGTCCCAGGGCGTTGACTTGAATTCGGGGTGAAACTGCACACCCATGTACCAGGGATGGACGTCTTGTGGCAGTTCCACAATTTCGGTCAGGTGTTCGCGCTGGGTCAGGGCAGAGATCACCAGGCCGGCCTGGCGCAAGCTGTCGAGGTAATTGACATTGGCTTCGTAGCGATGGCGATGGCGCTCGGTGACCACATCACCATAGATCTTGTGCGCCAGCGTGCCTTTGGCCACATCCGAGCTTTGCGCACCCAGGCGCATGGTGCCACCCAGATCAGAGTCTTCATTGCGCGTTTTGATGCTGCCGTCTGCATCCTTCCATTCGGTGATCAGGGCAATCACGGGCTGGGGCGTACCGGGGTCGAATTCGGTGCTGTTGGCCTCGGTAAGCCCCGCCACATGGCGCGCAAATTCGATGGTGGCCACCTGCATGCCCAAACAGATGCCGAGGTAGGGCACCTTGTTTTCCCGCGCAAAGCGGGCAGCGCAAATTTTGCCTTCGACGCCGCGCACGCCAAAACCACCCGGCACCAGAATCGCATCGAACTTGGCCAGGCGCGCCACGTTGTCGGGGGTGATGGTTTCGGAGTCGAGGTAGTCAATCTTGATGCGCACATGGTTTTTCATGCCCGCGTGCCGCAAGGCTTCATTGAGCGATTTGTAGCTGTCGCTCAGTTCCACATATTTACCCACCATGACGATGTTGACATCGCCTTGCGGGTGGGCGGTCTCAAACACCAGGTCGTCCCAGCGTTTCAGGCTGGCGGGTGGCGTGTTCAGGCGCAGCTTGTCACAGATCAGGCCATCCAGACCTTGTTCGTGCAACATGCGTGGCACTTTGTAGATGGTGTCCACGTCCCACATGGAAATCACGCCCCACAACGGCACGTTGGAAAACAGGGATATCTTTTGCCGTTCTTCCTCTGGAATCGGGCGATCCGCGCGGCACAGCAGGACGTCGGCCTGGATGCCGATTTCGCGCAATTGTTTGGCGGTGTGTTGTGTCGGTTTGGTTTTGAGTTCACCCGCCGCAGCGATCCAGGGCACATAGCTCAAATGCACAAACGCGCTGTTGTTGGGACCGAGTTGCAGGCTGAGCTGGCGAACCGCTTCCAGAAAGGGCAGTGACTCGATGTCGCCCACGGTGCCGCCAATTTCGACAATGGCCACATCCACCGCTTCCGGGGTGCCAAACCCGGCACCGCGTTTGATGAAGTCCTGAATTTCGTTGGTGACGTGGGGAATGACCTGCACCGTTTTGCCCAGGTAGTCGCCGCGGCGCTCTTTTTCGAGCACGCTTTTGTAGATTTGACCCGTGGTGAAATTGTTGGCCTTCTTCATGCGCGTTTCAATGAAACGCTCATAGTGACCCAAATCCAGATCAGTCTCGGCGCCATCATTGGTCACAAACACCTCGCCATGCTGGAACGGCGACATGGTGCCGGGGTCCACATTCAGGTAGGGGTCGAGC
Organism: Rhodoferax sp.; assembly: GCA_023231075.1. Classification (GTDB taxonomy): domain Bacteria; phylum Pseudomonadota; class Gammaproteobacteria; order Burkholderiales; family Burkholderiaceae_C; genus Rhodoferax. Next base: position 19,926 of record JALNWC010000005.1, on the reverse strand, counting down.
TTGATCAGGGTGACTTTGAGGCCGCGCGATTCGAGGATCGCAGCTAAAGACGCGGAAGCGATTCCCTTGCCAAGGGAAGACACTACACCGCCGGTGACGAAGACAAATTTGGTCATGTCAGAGTGAGTTGTGAACTCGGGAAGCTGGTAAAGAGCAATTATAGGGGTCGGCTTCATCCCTTCCTCACGCTCTGTTACATTGCGGCGCATGAAAGATTTAGCTGGAAAACACATTGTTTTGGGTCTCTCGGGTGGCATTGCCTGCTACAAGTCGGCCGAGTTGTGCCGTTTGCTGATCAAGGCCGGTGCTACGGTGCAGGTGGTCATGACGCAGGCCGCAGAGCAATTCATGACCCCGGTCACGATGCAGGCCCTGAGCCAACGCCCGGTCTATGGTTCGCAGTGGGACACACGGGCAGCCAACAACATGGCGCACATCAACCTGACGCGGGAAGCTGATGCGGTCTTGATAGCGCCCGCCAGCGCCGACCTGATCGCCAAATTGGCGCAGGGTCAGACCGATGATTTGCTCAGTCTGATGTGCCTGGCGCGTCCGGCAGAGCGGGTTCCGCTGTTGATCGCGCCGGCCATGAACCGCGAAATGTGGCAACACCCTGCGACCCGGCGCAATGTGGCGCAGGTTCAAGCCGATGGTGCCCGGGTGCTGGGGGTCGGACACGGCGACCAGGCGTGTGGTGAAACAGGTGATGGACGCATGCTCGAGCCGCTCGAGTTGCAGGACGAAGTGATCGCCTTTTTTCAACCCAAGGTACTCGCCGGTCAACACGTACTGGTGACCGCCGGCCCCACTTACGAGGCCATCGATCCGGTGCGCGGCATCACCAATCTGTCGAGTGGCAAGATGGGTTTTGCCATCGCCCGCGCCGCGCGCGAAGCCGGTGCCGAGGTGACCCTGGTGGCCGGGCCGGTGAGCTTGCCCACGCCGCGTGGCGTCAAACGGATCGATGTGAAATCGGCCCTGGACATGCTGGCCGCCGTGACAGCGCACGCGCCTCTGGCCTCGGTATTTGTGGCGACCTCGGCCGTGGCAGACTGGCGCCCCGCCAACGCCTCGGCCTCGAAAATCAAGAAGGACGGCAACGGCCAACCGCCCGAGTTGCAGTTTGTCGAAAACCCCGACATCCTGGCCACGCTGGCACAGTCCGAGCGGGGCCGGAGCCGCGCGCTGTTTTGCGTGGGTTTCGCCGCCGAAAGCCACGACCTGCTGGCCAATGCCCAGAGCAAACGGCTGCGAAAAGGTGTTCCGCTGCTGGTGGGGAACATCGGCCCGGACACGTTTGGTCAGGATGACAATGCCCTGCTGCTGGTCGATGAAAGCGGAACGCGTGAGTTGTCGCGCGACTCCAAGTTGTCGCTTGCGCGCAAATTAGTCGCTGAAATTGCCTATCGGATTAGCACTGGAGCAAAGCCGTGATGAAAATAGATGTGAAAGTGATTGATCCGCGCATGGCGGACCTGCTGCCCGCCTATGCCACGCCAGGCAGTGCCGGTCTGGATTTGCGTGCTTGTCTGGATGCGCCCCTGACGCTGGCGGCCAATGCCTGGCAACTGGTGCCCACCGGCATAGCGATTTATCTGCATAACCCCGGCTTTGCCGCCATGATCCTGCCGCGCTCCGGCCTGGGTCACAAACACGGCATTGTGCTGGGCAATCTGGTGGGCCTGATCGACAGCGACTACCAGGGGCAGTTGATGGTGAGCGCCTGGAATCGCAGCGATGTGGCCTTCACCATGGAGCCCATGGAGCGCATTGCACAGCTGGTGATCGTGCCGGTGGTGCAGGCACAGTTCAATGTGGTGACCGAGTTTCCGGCCAGCGCGCGCGGCGAGGGCGGTTACGGCTCGACCGGCAAAGCCTGAGCCGTCAAACGCTTACTGCAGCAGATCGCTGCCGGGGGGCAGGCTGTGCAAGGGCGTGATCTTGAAAAAGCCGGTGCCGGCGCTGCCGCAGCCTATTTCCTCTTCCGTGGCTTCGCGCACGCCGCGCACCTGAAGCGTCAGGTGCAGCGCAATGCCGGCGAGCGGGTGATTGCCGTCCAGCACCACATGCTCGGGGTAAATGTCGGTCACGGTGTAAAGCACATCCTGCGGCATGTCCGGGGTGCAACCCGCGGGCAGGGCGGCACCCTCGAACGTCAAGCCTTCCTCCAACTCGGGCGGAAAGAGTTCGCGGCGTTCCAGAAAGATGAGTTGGTCGTTGAACTCGCCAAAGCCCTGCTCGGGCTCGATGTTCAGGTTCAAGGTGGCGCCGACCTCATGGCCTTGCAGCGCGGCCTCAATGACTTCAAACAAGTCGCCGCCCCCCACCAAAAACTCGACAGCTTCATCGAGCACGTCCAATTCCTCACCCAAAGAGTCTTTGAGTGTCCAAGTTAAAGCGACGACGCATTGTTGTGTGATTTCCATACGAGAATTGTCGCAGACAAAACCTGAACGGAGAAACCCATGGACGTCACCCAAGCACTGCCTTTGTTAGGCGGTATCAGCCCCCGCGTGTTCATGAAACGCTACTGGCAAAAAAAGCCCTTGCTGGTCAGGCAGGCCGTGCCCGGCTTCAAACCTCTGCTGGATCGCGCGCAGCTGTTTGAACTGGCCGCCAATGAAGACGCCCAAACCCGCATGGTGATTCACGAGCCCGGCAGCAAGCCGGGGTGGCGCTTCAAACACGGGCCGTTTCAGCGCCGCGCCTTGCCGCCCCTGAAGCAGCCGGGCTGGACGATTCTGGTGCAGGGTGTCGATTTGCACCATGAGCGGGTGCATGCGCTGATGAACCAATTCCGTTTTGTACCCGATGCCCGTCTGGACGATTTGATGATCAGTTTTGCCACCGATGGCGGCGGCGTGGGGCCCCACTACGACAGCTATGACGTGTTCTTGCTGCAGGCGCTTGGGCAGCGGCGCTGGCGTATTGGCCGCCAGAAAGACTTGAGCCTGCAGCCCGATGTGCCTTTGAAAATCCTGGCCCACTTCGAGCCCGAGGTGGAGTACGTGCTGGAGCCGGGCGACCTGCTGTATTTGCCGCCGCGTTATGCCCACGATGGCATTGCCGAAGGTGAATGCATGACCTACTCCATTGGTTTTCGCATTCCGAACCGGGCTGAGCTGGCCCGGGAGTTGCTGCAGCGACTGGCCGAAGAGGCCGAAGAGGCGGTGGGTGTACGTTTGTACCGCGACCCCGATCAGCCCGCCGTGGACCAAACCGCTGAAATCCCGGGCCGGATGCTGGAATTTGCCCGGGACGCGCTGCAGGATGCCCTGCAGGACAGCCGGGCGCTGGCCCGCGGCCTGGGTGAATACCTGACCGAGCCCAAACCCAATGTCTGGTTTGAAGCGCGTGCCGAGTCGGTCGCCGATACGCAAGCATTAAAAACACAGGGCATTCGCCTGGATCGGCGCACCCGCATGATGTTTGATGCCCACCATATTTTCATCAATGGCGAGAGCTTCAGTGCCTCGGGTCGGGATGCCACCTTGATGTGTGTGCTGGCCAATGAACGTGTTTTGTTGGCTCCTGATGTTTGCAAACTCAGTGCGCAAGCGCAGATTTTGGTCACCGCATGGTGGGGGGCTGGTTGGCTTCAGACGCTTGAATGAGCGGGATGCCTGAGTTGTAATAGATTGTTGCAAACATATATCGAGTTTTCAGTCAAGCATAAAAACCAGTAGTTTTTCACTATAATTTGCCACGAGCTTACCCAATACTTGCTGTGTGGGCTTGGTTTTATGGGTTTCCATGAATCATATTCCGGAATTTTTTTTTATCAGGTATCTCAAATGAATAAATCTCTCGTTCTGATCGCTGTGATTGCTGCTGCTGCTTTGGCTGCCTGTGGCAAAAAAGAAGAAGCTCCTGCACCTGCACCTGCTGTTGAAGCCGCACCTGCTGCTGCTCCCGCACCGGCTGTTGAAGCTGCGCCTGCAGCTCCTGCTGCCTCTGAAGCTGAAGCTGCTGCTCCTGCAGCTGCTGCTTCGGAAGAAGTCAAGAAATAATTGCTCAGCAATTGCTCTAAAAAGCCACCTTCGGGTGGCTTTTTTCATGGGGTCTTGACTACCGAAGCCCAGTGCGCCCTTGTTGCGACGGCCGAGCACCGATGCCAATCACAGCCAGGCTCACACGTAGTAGAGGATGAGAAAGCCCAGCAGCAGCACGAGCACCCACAGAGCCATGCTTCGCGTTGACCAAGTGCGCGCAAACCGGCCATCCTGGCGATGTTGGTAAAGCACCAATGCCGTGGACTCCGTGATCAGCACGTAGGCCGCATGGACCAGCATGTTCCACCCCCTGACCAGTGGCATGCCCACGTTGCGCAACAGCGCGGGCAGCAAAATGCGCCAGAGCCAGTCCGCATCCAGGGTGATGGTCAAGCTGCGCTTCAGGTAGGGCAGCAGCACAAAGAACGCCAGACCCGAGAACAGCAGCAACTGCAACTGCGTCACCACGTGTGCGCCGGTATAGGGCACATAGTTGACGGCATAGGGCAGCAGCGCATACAGCGGCTCAGGCCAGATGCCCAGCGCAACACAGAGCAACGAGAAGAGCACCATGGCCCAGCGCATGCTCACTGGCGGCTCAGCCGGGCGCAAGCCCGAGTCTTTCTGGAAAAAAACAAACCAGGAGAACTTGATGCCGGCATGCAGACACGCGCCGACCGAGGCGGCTGTCAGCAGCAGCCAAATCCATGGATGATGACCGTCGAGTGCCGCCTGCGACACCATGGATTTCGAGATAAAGCCGGAGGTGAGCGGAAATGCCGAAATTGCCATCGCACCGATCACGCCGCAGGCAGCTGTCAGGGGCATGGTGCGCACCAGACCACCCAGTTCGGTGCATTTGCGTTTGCCCGTCATTTGCATGACCGAGCCCGCCGACATGAGCAATAGCGCCACATAGATTACGCCGACAAATGCTTGTGCGGCGGCGCCGTCAAGGGCCATTTCTGTGCCGATGCCCACACCGACCATCATTAGTCCGCTCTGGTTGACGATGGTGTAAGCCAGGATGCGCCGAATGTCGTTTTCCAGCAGGCCGTAGACGATGCCATAGAACGCCATGAACAGGCCGATCCATATAAGCAGCTCGGCACCCGGAAAGCCGCGAATCAGCACGTACACCGCGGTCTTGGTGGTGAACGCTGACAAGAATACGCTGCCGCTCCAGGAGGCTTCAGGGTAGGCATCAGGCAACCAGGCCGACAGCGGCGGAGCCCCGGCGTTGACCAGGAAGCCGATCAAAATCAGCCAGTGCGCCGGCGAGTCCAGCGCCATGCGGCTGAAAGCCACATCGCCGGTGTCGACGATATGACCGGTGACTCCGGCAAACAGCACCACGCCGCCCAACAGGTGGATCATCAGGTAGCGCCGGGCCGCACGGTAGGCCGCTTCAGTGCCCTGGCTCCACAACACCAGGGTGGAGCCCACCGCCATCAGTTCCCAAAACACAAAAACCGTGACCAGATCGCCGGCCAGCGCCACGCCTATGGCTGAGCCCGCATAGACAAAGGCCGCGGGTACCTCGACGCGGCTTTTTTGCGTCATGGCAAACAGGCCACCACCTGCGGCCATCAGCGAGAAGAGGGTGGCAAACAGGCGCGACAGCTTGTCACCCTGCAGCGGCGTCAGGGTGTGATCAAGATAGCGAAGTTGTCCAGCCGGTCCATCGGGCACCTGCCATACCAGTGCCAGCACCAGCAAAGGCAAGGCGACGACGGCAACAGAGCGCAGTGTGCCGCGCAGCAAGGGCAGCAACAGGGCGCCCACGATGAGCACCAACCCGGGATGAATCAGGACTTCAGTCATTGTCTTTGCCGTAATAGGTATCAGGGCGTTCCAGTAGCAGCGCCAAACCCTTGGCGAGCCCGATCATCAGGGCACAGACCACAAAGCCATACCAGGCATTGAAACCAAAAATGGATTCGATCGCAAAATGGGGGTGCATGGGAATCCAGAATTCCGCTACCACCGTGAGCAGGAGCACCAACAGAAAACCGCGCCACAACAACTTGACGTTGCCGGGCTGATCCAGCCAGTGGTTTTTTTCATCCATGGGTTCCTCCTCACGGGTTGATCAGCTGACGGGCCAGCGCCAAGGGCACGTCGGGAAAGAAAAACAATAGCACCGTTCCTGCGGCTGTGGCCGTCAAGGCGATCACCATCGGCAAGGGTGCTTCGCCGTGCGGATGGTCATGCCCATCGGCGGGCGGCGCCACAAAGAAAGCGCGGTAAACAATGGGCAGAAAATATCCCGCATTGAGCAGTGTGCTCAACACGATCACTGTGACTGCCAGCCAATGCTGGCTGGCCATGGCGCCCGACACCATGTACCACTTGGAAATAAAACCTGCTGTCGGTGGCAGGCCGATCATCGACAGTGCGGCAATGGCAAAGGCGCCCAGAGTCCAGGGCATGCGCCGACCGATGCCATCGAGCTGGCTGACCTCGGTTTTGTGGGCTGCGGTGTAGATGGCGCCAGCGGCAAAGAAGAGTGTGATCTTGCCCACCGCGTGGGCCGCAATATGCAACACCGCTCCCACCAGGGACAAGGGCGCCAGCAGGGCGGCGGCCATCGTCACGTAGGACAGCTGGCTGATCGTGGAGTAGGCGAGCCGACGTTTCAGATTGTCTGCCGTCAGCGCCACCACTGAAGCTGCGATGATGGTGAATCCGGCCACAAGCACCAGCCAATTTGAGGCGCCTGCTGTGGCGAGGGTGTCCACACCAAACACATAAACCATCACCTTGACCACGCTGAAGACCCCGGCCTTGACCACCGCCACGGCGTGCAGCAGTGCCGACACGGGTGTGGGTGCCACCATGGCGGCGGGCAGCCAGCGGTGAAAAGGCATCAGCGCCGCCTTGCCGATACCGAACACGCACAGGCCCAACAGCAGCGCGAGCTCACCCGGCTTGAGCTTGTCGGCCAGAATGCCGCCCACCGTGAAGTCGGTGGTGCCCGCGACATGCCAGATGAACACCAGCGCCGGCAGCAGCAACACCGTGGACGTGCTCAGCAGCAGACCGAGGTAGACACGTCCGCCGTCGCGGGCCTTCTCGGTGCCGTGGTGGGTGACCAGGGGGTAGGTGCTGAGCGTCAGCACTTCATAAAAGATGAACAGGGTCAACAGGTTGCCCGAGAAAGCAATGCCCATGGTGGCGGCCAGTGCCAGTGCAAAGCAGACAAAAAAGCGCGTCTGGTGGGCTTCCTGGTTGCCGCGCATGTAGCCGATCGAGTACAGCGAATTGACGATCCACAAGCCGGAGGCAATGAGCGCAAACAGCATGCCGAGCGGCTCGACCGCAAACGCAATGTCAAGCCCTGGCAGCAAACTGAACAGCACCAGGCTGGGTCGCCCACCTGCCATCACCAGTGGCAACAGCGTTGATACCACCGTCAACAGCACGGCGGCAGTGACCAGCGTGATGGCTTCGCGCAGGTTGGGCAGGCGCCCGGCCAGCGAAATCAAGATGGCGCCCGTCAAGGGCACGGCCATGGACGCCAGGATGGCTTGTTCAGGTGTCAGCATCAGCGAGACCCCCCAATGAGTGCCGCCGCAGCCTCGGAGGCGGTGCCCATCGTGAACGAGGTGTCGAGTCCGAAATACACAATGGCAAGCACCAAAATAGCGGTTGGCACAGACATCAGCCAGGGTGTAGGCGCGACATTGGTCGTGTTCTGATGCGGCTCACGGAGATACGCCGCTTCGACAAAGCGCCAGACATACACAGCTGCCAGCAGGGACGACAGGGCAATCATGAACACCAGCCACCATTGGCCTTGCTCGAGTGCCGCCAGCAACAAATACCACTTGCTGATAAAACCGGCGGTACCCGGAACGCCCATCAGGGACAGTCCGCCGATCACCATGCCAAAGCTGGCCAGTGGCATGCGCTTGCCCAGACCCTGCACCCGCGTCAGACTGGTGCCACCCACGCCGAGCGCAACGCAGCCCAGCAGCATGAAGATGGCGCCTTTGGTCACGCCATGGTTGAACAGGTGCACGATGCTGGCGGTCAGGCCGCTGACCGAGTTGAATGACAGACCGAGAATGATGTAGCCGATTTGTGCCACGCTGGAGTAGGCAAACAGCCGTTTCAGGTCAGTCTGGAAGATGGCGATGGTCGACGCCGCGAACATGCCGGCCAACGCCAGCAGCAGCATCATTTGCTGCATGGGCAACCTGGCAAACACCGCCGATTCGCCAAACACCGTGAAATAAAAGCGCAGCAGCACATACACCGCCACCTTGGTCGCCGTGGCTGCCAAAAAGGCCGACACCGCCGAGGGTGCAAAGGTATAGGCATTGGGCAACCACTGGTGCAGCGGGAACAAGGCCAGTTTGAGCGAAACGCCCACGGTAATGAAGGCCAGCGCCGCCAATACCGGACGCGTGCCCTGCACCGAGGCCAGACGCTGGCCCATGTCGGCCAGGTTCAGGGTGCCGGTCATGAGGTAAAGCAGGCCGATCCCGATGACCAGAAAGGTCGCGCCGATGGAACCCATGAGCAGGTACTGGTAGGCTGCAAACAGCGCACGGCGATCACGGCCCAGCGCAATCAGCACATAGGCCGACAGCGAGGAGACCTCCAGAAACACAAAAATATTGAAGGCATCGCCGGTGATCGCTATGCCCAGCAGCCCGGCCAGGCACAACACAAACATGGTGTAGAAAAGGTAGTGCTGCTGTGCCGCGACTTCGGACTCGATACTGGCGCGGCTGAAAGGCAGCACCAGGGCGGCGATGCCGGCTACCAGCACCAGGATAAACGAGTTCAAACGGTCGATCCGGTACTCGATGCCCCAAGGGGCCGGCCAGCTACCGATGGCGTAGCTGATGATGCCGGTGTTGGCTACCTGCCACCACAGCAGCAGCGAGATCGCCAAGGCGAGCCAGCTTGCCACCAGTGCCACGGCAAATGCCACACTGCGCTGGCGCAACAGGACGGTGAGCGGGGCCGCAATCAGCGGAACAACCACTTGCAAAGCAGGCAGGTGCGGGGCCAGATTCATGTTGCGTTACCGTTGTCTTCTGCGTTGCTGTCCCGGGCCAGGATGTCATCCTCTTCGATGGTGTCGTAGGCTTCGCGAATCCGCACCACCAGGGCCAGGCCCAAGGCCAGCGTCGCCACACCGACCACGATGGCCGTCAAAATCAGCACGTGGGGCAGGGGGTTGGAGTACACCGTGAATGCGTTACTCAGGATGGGTGCCGTGCCGCCGATCAATTTGGCCGGCGCAATGTAGAGCAGATAAACCGAAGTCTGAAAAATACCCAGGCCAATGAGTTTCTTGATCAGATTGGGGCGCGAAATCACGATGAAGAGCCCCGCAACCATCAGGAAAATCGTGATGAAGTAGGTAAAGTGACTGCCCAGCGTCATGGAGGTCGTGGCGCCGGTCATTCTTCGTCCACCTTGCCGCGGTCAGCGAACATGTAAAAAATTTTCAACATGACACCTGATACCGTGGTGGCCACGCCGACCTCGACCCAGAAAATGCCGCGATGCTGGCCCCGCACCGGGTTGGGGTCGAGCACAAAATAATCAAGGTAATTGCCACCCAGCAGCAAACCCGCCACGCCAACGCCTGCGTAAATCAGCACACCGATGGCCATCATGGATTCAACAAGAGGCTCGGGCACCACCTTGCGCGCGTCGGCCAGGCCATAGATCAGGGCATAAAAAATGACGGCTGCCGCCAGAATCACGCCCGCCTGAAAGCCACCCCCCGGTCCGAAGTCGCCATGAAACTGCACATACAGGGCAAACAGCAAAATGAACGGAATCAGCAACTTGGCGATCACCCGCAGGATCAGGTCGTTTTTCATGGTTTGCGCCCTTTGCGGCGCCTGCGCAGCAGCGCAACGACCCCGGCACCCGCGGTAAAGACCACCGTGGTTTCACCCAAGGTATCGAAACCACGGTAGCTGGCCAACACGGCCGTGACCACGTTGGGTACGTCGACCTCTTGCTTCATTTCATTGAGATAGCGTGGCACCACATGCACGTGGATCGGTGCTTGGGGGTCTGAGAATTCAGGCAGACCCAGGGTGCCGTAGACCAACATGCCGCCGACAGACATGGAGACCAATAGCGGCAGGAATGGTTTTTTGGGCGGATGCGCCTCTTCACTTTTGCACAGGTAGAGCGCACCCAGCAAAAGAACGGTCGAGATGCCCGCACCCACAGCCGCTTCGGTCATGGCCACGTCCACTGCGTCCATGGCCACCAGCACGGTGGCCATCAGGAAGCTGTAGATACCGCTGAGCACAATCACGCCGAACAAATTTCGGCTGCGGATGATGACCAGAACACTCACCGCCATCATGGACATCAGCACGTTGATGATCAGGGTTTCGATGATGACTTCTCCTCGACGGCAAGGTGTTTGATCCCCCGCACCATGGCAGCGCGCGCCAGCGCATGGGTTGCGGTGGGGCTGACGAACAGGATCAACAGGCCCAGCATGAGTAACTTCACGCTCACCAGGGTGAATCCTGCCTGCAACACAAGTCCCAACAAAATCAGGCCGGCGCCCAGCGTTTCGATCACGCTGGCGGCGTGCATCCGGGTAAAAAAATCGGGCATGCGCAGCAAGCCGATGGCACCCACAACACAAAAAACGCCGCCAAGGACCAAACTGAACCAACTCAAAATCGTGACGAGTAAATTCATGCGGTGGGCTCTTCTTTTGCGGTTGACTCTTCGTTTTCGTCGCCCGGATCGCCCAGATCCCCGCGTCTGAAATATTTCAGAACCGCAATCGTGCCGATCACGTTCAGCAAGCCGTAAACGATGGCCAGATCCAAAAACTCGGGGCGCCCATTCAGGAACCCCAAGACCGCCAGCAGCAACATCGCCACCGTGCCGATGGTGTTGGCGGCCTGCGCCCGGTCGAAAACCGTTGGCCCCAAAGTGGCGCGTACCAGAGCCAGGGCCAGGGTCAGCAGCAGTGCGATGGCTGCGGCTGCGAACATCAGACCTTGCCCTCGCATGCCGTGACCCGCCGATCCATCTCACTGCCCACCACCGCTTGCGCAGAGGCGCGTGTCAGACCATGCACCAGAAATTCCTTGGCATGGGCTTCAATCGTGATGGTGCCCGGCGTCAATGTGATGGAGTTGGCGTGCATCACCAAACCGACATCCGTTCTTTGAGAGGGTTTGAAGCGCACCAGCGTCGGACTGATGGGCAACTTGGGGTGCATGATGATTTTGCTGACGTCCCATGCCGACTTGATGATTTCCTTGCAAAGCCAGGCCCAGTAAATCAGGGCATGAGGTCCCAGCTGGATCGGATGGCCTTCGTCGTCGACCACGTTCATGCGTCGCGCAAACCAGGTCACGGCCAACGCACAACCGATACCCGACGCCAGCAAAAATGGCGTAAAAAAACCTGACAGCAGGAGCCAGAACAGGTATAAAAAAACGAACAGGCTGAATGAACGAATCACGTTGATCGGGGGTTGAAATTTTTATTTTGCGCGATTGTAGACAAGTCTGAGCGTGCGATTTGTCGATCGACATGGCGTGTAAAACTGACAAAAATAGAAGCCATGCGATGGGCCTGACAAAGGCAAAAAAAGATATTTGTTCGATGACAATGGTACTTTAAAAAAATGTTCCCAGCGTTTTTCAACTGTGTCAGGAGACTTAAAAGATGAAACCGGGTATTTTGGTTGCGCGCGCCGTGTTCCCGCAAATATTGACGCTGCTGGAACAGCATTTCGATGTCACCTCCAACCAGGACGACGTCATTTGGTCACCCGCTGAGCTGATCCGGCAACTCCAGGGCAAGCAGGGCGTGTTCACCACCGGCAGCCAGCGCATTGATGCTCCGCTGTTGGCCGCTTGCCCCGAGCTCAAGGTCTGCGCCAACATGGCGGTAGGCTATGACAATTTTGATCTTGATGCCATGACGGCAGCCGGCGTGCTGGCCACCAACACGCCCGATGTGCTGACCGAAACCACGGCTGATTTTGGCTTTGCGCTGCTCATGGCCACCGCCCGGCGCATGGCGGAAAGCGAGCGGTTTTTGCGCGCCGGTTTGTGGACCAGCTGGCGCTACGACATGTTCGCCGGTTCCGAGGTGCATGGCAGCACGCTGGGCATTTTGGGCATGGGGCGCATTGGCCAGGCCATCGCCAGGCGTGGCGCGCATGGTTTTGGCATGAAGGTGATCTATCACAACCGTTCACGCCTGGACGCAGCCACGGAACAGGCGTGCCGCGCTACCTTGGTCAGCAAGCAGGAACTGCTGGCGCAATCTGACCACTTGATTCTGGTTCTGCCGTATTCCCCCGAGGCGCACCACGCCATCGGTGCGGCCGAACTGGCCCAGATGAAACCCACCGCCACTCTGGTCAACATTGCGCGTGGTGGCATTGTGGACGATGCAGCCCTGGCCGCAGCCCTGAAGCAAGGCACCATTGCCGCAGCCGGGCTCGATGTTTTCGAAGGCGAACCCAAGGTGCACCCGGACCTGTTGAGCGTGCCCAATGGGGTGCTGACCCCGCACATTGCCAGCGCCACCCTGCGCACCCGCCTGGCCATGGCGCAACTCGCGGCGGACAACCTGATCGGCTTTCTGGTGCATGGCAAAGCCGTGACGCCGCTGAACCCGCAGTCGTGACGGCTGCCTTCGCACTGCCGGGTTCGGTGGCGCTGGCTTACCCGCTCACAAACCGTAAAAATCCTTGATCAGGGCCCAGGCGGCCTCGGGCTGATCCGCATACTGAAACAGCTGGAGGTCTTCGGCCGCGATGGCACCTTCTTCAACCAGGGTGTCGATATTGACCAGGCGTTTCCAGTATTCGGTGCCGTACAGCACGATGGGCACCGGTTTGGCCTTGCGGGTCTGTACCAGGGTGATGACTTCAAACAGCTCGTCCAGCGTACCAAAGCCGCCGGGAAAAGCCACCAGCGCCTTGGCTCGCATCATGAAGTGCATTTTGCGCAGCGCAAAGTAGTGAAACTTGAAGCTGAGGTTGGGCGTGACGTACGGATTGTGTTTTTGTTCGTGAGGCAGTGCGATGTTCAGACCGATGCTCGGAGCGCCCATTTCATGCGCGCCACGGTTGGCGGCTTCCATGATGCCGGGGCCGCCGCCGGTCGCAATGAACAGACGCTCGTCGGGACGGCGGTGCATGCTGTAGCCTGCCACGAGTCGGGCAAACAGGCGGGCCTGATCGTAATAGTGGGCATTGCGCACCAGCCGATGGGCCACCGCCAGCGCCGTGGCGTCGCCACTGGCTTGTGCCTCATAGAGGCTGTTCTTGGCGTCTTCTGGCGCTGGAAAGCGGGCGCTGCCAAACACCACCACCGTGTTTTCAATGCCCTGTTCAGTCTGGTCCAGGTCAGGCTTGAGCATTTCAAGTTGAAAACGGATACCGCGGGTTTCCCGGCGCAGCAGGAACTCGGGGTCGGCAAAAGCCAGTCGGTAGGCATCGGCTTCCAGCGGGTTGCCCTGGTCGGCGTAATTTTGCAGTTCGGCCCAGGCATCTGCCAGACGACGTTCGGTCAGGTGCTGGGGCATATTTTTGATTTCATTCATGGCTGCATTGTGGGTAAAAAAAGGGACCGATACGATGATCTTTCGTATGATTATTCGCAAACGGCTGCTTGTCGAGGGGGCCTAGGATGGTCAAAAAGGGGTAAGCACATCATGCCGATTTTTGATTCGCTGCATTTCAGTACCTTGTCATTGGACGTGCTCGCCTGCGGACGGGCAAGCGCGCAGGCGCTGGCAAAGCGTCAGGCATCGCGGCTCAGCATGCTGGTTGCCGCGGCACAACAAAACTCAAGATTTTACCGTGAGCACCTGCGTGGTGCCGTGCCAGGCCTCACCCCGCTAAGCGATTTGCCAACGGTGTCCAGGCATGTCTTGATGTCCCATTTTGACGACTGGGTGACAGATCCGTCGCTCAAACTCAGCGAGCTTCGCGCCTTTACCGCAGATTCCCATCGAATTGGTGCGTCCTACCTGGGTGAGTATCTGGTGTGGGAAAGTTCGGGCACCAGCCACGAGCCCGGTATTTTTGTGCAAAACGCGCGCACCATGGCGGTTTACGACGCGCTTGAAGTGGTGCGACGCAGCGCGCCGCGACCCGTGCAACGCTGGCTTGACCCCTTGGCGCTGGCGGAACGCATTGCCTTCGTCGGGGCCACCAACGGCCACTTCGCCAGCGCTGTGAGCCTGTGCCGGATGCGAGAACTCAACCCCTGGCTGGCACCCTTCATGCGGAGTTTTTCCATTCTTCAATCCACCCGGCACTTGGTGGATGCGCTTAACGCCTTCGCCCCGACCGTGATGACCACTTATCCGACCGTTGCTGCCATGCTGGCCGATGAAGCCGACCGAGGTGCGCTGCACTTTGCGCCCAAAGAGGTCTGGACCGGCGGTGAAACCCTGAGCGCTGCCGTGCGGCAACGGCTGGAGCGGGCGCTTGGCTGCGTGGTGCGCAACAGCTATGGTGCCTCCGAGTTCATGTCCATCGGCTGGGAGTGTGACCGAGGTCATCTCCACGCCAATGCGGACTGGGTCATTCTGGAACCGGTTGATGATCGCGGGCGGCTCATGCCTGCCAACGCGCTGTCTTATTCCACCTTGCTGACCAACCTGGCCAACCATGTGCAGCCGCTGATCCGCTACGACCTGGGCGACCAGTTGAGACTGCATCCTGAACGCTGTGACTGCGGCTGTGCCTTGCCTGTGATCGAGGTGCTCGGCCGCAGTGATGATGCGCTGGTGATGGCGGGCAGGGATGGCAGGCCCGTCACCTTGGCGCCGCTGGCGTTAACCACGGTGCTTGAAGATGCGGCGGGTGTCTTTGATTTTCATTTGCGCCAGCGCGACGACCACACCCTGGTGTTGCGGCTTGGACAGGCAGGTGTCGACGGTGAAGAAGTTTTGGCGCGGTGCCGCCTTGAATTAAACAAATTTGCCCTGGCCCAAGAGCTCCAGCCGATCCGCGTGATTGGCGAACTGGGGCAAGCTACGCCGCGGGGCCGCAGCGGCAAGGCGCAACGCATCGTGGCCTGCCCCGAAAAATAATTGGGGTCAGAGTCCAATTAATTTTCAAAAAATCCCGGCCTCAAGTTGGCCCAGGGCCGCGGCCAGGGCGCTGGCCATGTTGACGACATTGCTGGGGTGGGCAATGCAGTCGGTGCTCCAGACTTCACCCATGCCTGCGGCCTGCATGATCTGCAGGGCGTCGCCGGAGAACAGGGCGTGCGTGACCGCCACGTCAACCGACGCGGCACCCGCCGCCAGCAGCAGCTGCGCGGCGCGGGCAACACTGTGGCCCGTGCTGGCCACATCGTCGAGCAGCACCACTTGCCGGCCTGTCAACGCCACGTCGGGCAATGCAAGCTCGACCTCATGGTCGCCGTGGCGCAGCTTGCGGCATACGGCGTGATCAAAGCCGTGGCGTGCTGCCGCCAGCGCCACCCACTGCGCCGATTCTTCATCGGGTCCGATCAGCAGGGGCCGCTGCCGCTGCGCGGCGATCCAGTCTGACAACAGGGGCGCCCCGCTCAGCACGACCGCCTGATCCAGCGGCACGGCTTCCTGCAGTGTGGCGACCCGGTGCAGGTGCGGGTCAACGGTGATCACCGCGTCAAACAGGGTCGAGAGGAATTGGCCGACAATGCGCTGGCTGATGGCCTCGCCGGGGCGAAAGGCCATGTCCTGGCGCATGTAGGCCAGGTAAGGGGCCACCAGCGTCAGGTGCGTGGCGCCAAGCGTGCGCGCCGTCTGCGTTACCAGCAGCAGCTCAACCAGTTTGTCGTTCGGGTCGTTCAGCGAGCGGAAAATCACCACCCGTGCGGGCAGGGTTTCGGGCAAACGCAGCTTGATCTCACCATCGGGAAAACGGTGCCGATCGATCATCCTGGCTCCCAGATGCGCCGCCTGGGCCAGGCGTGTGGCGCCATTCAACTCATCCTCAAAATACAGCAGCATGGGGATCAGAACTCCACAAAGACGTGCGGCACTTCGCTGGCCTTGCCCAGGGTGTAAGCATTGAACTTCGAACAGGCCTGGCGTGCAAAGCCCAGGTCGCTTTGATAACTGGCATGGACCCGGTACAGCAGGTCTCCGGCCAGCACGGTATCGCCCAGTTTTTGAAACAAATCAATGCCCGCGCCGGCCACTTTGGGCGCGCCGGCCAAACGGGCGATGCGCGCCACCTGCAGGTTGTCGATGTTGGTGACCACCCCGTCAGTGGGCGCGCAGACCTCAAAACTCAGTTGCCCCAGCGGTGGCTTGTTGTAGTCAAAATCCTTGGCACCCTGGGCTGTAATGATGGCGTTCATTTTGGCGAGTGCGCGGCCTGAATCCAGAATATCGCGGGCAATGGCAAAACCGTCGCCACCCCGTACATCCGGGTGGCACTCAATCAGCCGTCCGGCCAGGCGCAAGGCTTTTTGCCGCAGGTCATTGGGTGCTTGCGGGTCGTTCTCCAGCACGCGCATCACGTCACGGGCTTCCAGCATCGGGCCAATGCCGCGTCCGACGGGTTGGCGCCCGTCGGTGATGACGACATCGAGCGACAGGTGCAGGCGTCCGGCAACGTACTCAAAAAGTCGGCGCAACCGTTGCGCTTCAGGCATGGAGCGGACCTTGGCGCTCGGACCAATCGGAATGTCGAGCACCAGATGGGTCGAGCCGGCGGCGATTTTCTTTGACAGGATGGAGGCCACCATTTGACCGGGCGAGTCGATCGCCAGCGGCCGCTCCACCGCGATCAGCACATCATCGGCGGGCGACAGATTGGCCGTGCCACCCCAGGCCAGGCAGGCGCGGTGGTCGCGCACGATGTCGGCCAATTGTTTGACTGGCAGTTCCACATTGGCCAGCACCTCCATGGTGTCGGCAGTACCGGCCGGCGAGGTGATGGCGCGCGACGATGTTTTGGGGCACATCAGGCCGTGTGCCGCGACGATCGGCACCACCAGCATCGAAGTGCGGTTGCCCGGAATGCCGCCGATGCAGTGTTTGTCGACCACCAGGCTGTCATGCCAGTCGAGTTTTCTGCCGGCAGCGACCATGGCCTCGGTCAGAAAATAGACCTCTTCGCGGTCCAGCTCATCGCGGTTGGTGGCGACCACGAAGGCGGTCAGTTCGATTTTTGAGTAGTGCAGCGCGGAGATGTCATTGACGATGCCCTGAAAATCTTCACGACCCAGGCGCTCCCCGGCAATTTTCCGGTACAGCGCACCAATCGAGGCGGGGGGCTCGGCCTGCGCCACCGACACCACATGGCCCGGCGCGACGGCAAGCTGCAAAAAAGCATCTTCAGACAGTCCGAGTTCATTGCGGGCGACGATGGCGGCATCGTCCACCACGTTCAAGGTGGCCACAATGTGCTGACCATTGGCACGCACCTCGACCTTGGAAAGCGCCTGAAAGCCTTCGGCACGGTAGAGCGCGCAGTCGCGGTGCAGGTAGGCCACGTTTTCACGGTAGGTATCAATGGCGACCCGGCGCACGGCAAGCCTGGAGTCGGTCAGTTCCTGGAGGGCCTGGTCAGCCGGGGACGGGTGTTGCGCAGGGGCGTGCTTCATGCGCGTAGCCTACACCGAAAAAATCAATAAAAAAGGCCTCCGAAGAAGCCTTTTGATGCCGTCGACACCAGCGGGGTCATTCCTTACACGCGCTTGCGGTATTCGCCGGTGCGGGTGTCGATTTCGACCTTGTCGCCTTGCGCCACAAAAATTGGCACGCCAATCTCGAAGCCGGTGGCCAGCTTGGCGGGCTTGAGCACCTTGCCCGAGGTGTCCCCCTTGACGGCTGGCTCGGTCCAGGTGATTTCACGCACCACGCTGGTGGGCAGCTCGACCGAAATCGCCTTGCCGTCATAAAACACCACTTCGAGCGGCATGCCGTCTTCAAGGTAGCTGAGCGAGTCGCCCATGTTTTCGGCTTCGACTTCGTACTGGTTGTATTCCTGGTCCATGCAGATGTACATGGGGTCGGCAAAGTAGGAGTAGGTGCAATCCTTCTTGTCGAGGATCACGTTGTCAATTTTGTCGTCGGCCCGGAACACCACTTCGGTGCCGAAGTTGGCAATCAGGCTTTTGAGCTTCATGCGCACGGTGGCAGCACCGCGGCCGCCGCGCGCGTATTCGGTTTTCAGGACGACCATGGGGTCTTTGCCGTGCATGATGACATTGCCGGCGCGAATTTCTTGAGCGATTTTCATATAGGAGGAAACGTAACGATGAAAGTAGGCCGCGCGTCAGGCGGCGAGGGCGGTCTGGACTCTAGTGAACTCAAGCCCGTGCCGCAAAACGCGCTATTTTAAAGGAGTTTTGCAATAAAGTTAAGCAGCTGGGTGCCCAAGTCCTCTTGCGAAAGCAGTTTTGCGCGGGCTTGCGCCACGCAGTCCTGCCAGCGTTCGGGTTTAAACGGCGCGTCCTGCGCGTCCTCTGCAAGCGTCTCCAGACCATTCCAGCGACGGTGAAAGGCGCGCAGCGAGGCAGGCGCCTGCAGCCAATTCAAAAAGGCTTCGAGCTTGTGCGCATGGACGCCATCGTGTTGCGGGTAGATGTGCCAGACCAGGGGTTTGCCAGCCCACAGGGCGCGCACCAGCGAGTCTTCGCCGCGCACAAAATTCACGTCGCTGGCCCACAGCAAGTGGTCAAAGTCGTGCTGGCTGAGCTGGGGAAGATAAAAAACCGACAACGCCGAGCCCTGATTCCACCCAGGATCAAGCAGGTCCATGCTTGCGGTCCCGGCACGCACGGCGGCACGCGCCCGCCCCGGCGTCACCAGCAAACAACTCGGCTTGGCGTCATTGGCCAGGCTGTGCAGCAGAGCGCCCAGCCCGGCGGGTTCGTAACAAAACAGCGACACCAGGCGTTCGCCCTGCCACGCCACCCCCAGGTCCGCCAGCCAGTCCTGGCGGTCAAACCGGGCTTGTCGCGCCATGAGTTCAGGCTCGCGCAACAGGCCGCCGGTGCCAGGCGTGAAGCCTGGATAGAAAAAATATTTGATCAAGCCGCGCCCGGGTCCGCTCATCACGGGTGAGGGCAGGCCGTGGCACCGCGCCGCAAAGTCTTCGGCGCTCAGGTATTCCAGATTGATCCAGGCACATTTCTGGCCGTTCGTCCTTAGATTTCTTGCGTAGCCAGCAATAAATCCTTCGTCAATCTCGCAGCCAAAAGTTTCCAGCATGACCTCGCCGGGCGTGATGCCGCCCATGTCGATGGGGCTGGCCCAAGTCCGCACCTCGACCCCGGGCGCACCTTGCGGCGCCATCCAGGCCAGCGCCGACACGTCATCCGCCCACAGGCGCACCACTTGACCGCGCCCGGCCAGATCGCAGGCCAGACGCCAGCACACGCCGAGGTCGCCAAAGTTGTCGATGACCCGGCAAAAAATGTCCCAGCGCAGTGGGGGGAGAAGTGTTTCACCTGGCATGGCCAGATTGTCCACAATACGGCCCTATGCCTGAAAACGCCCCCAACATGCCGCCCGCTGTGGTCACTGATCCGGCCCCAACGCCGGCCCACCCCGAACAGTTGCTCAGCGATGTCGCCAGCCTGCCGGCCCTGCCTGGTGTTTACCGCTATTTCGACGCGCAAGGCAACGTGCTCTATGTGGGCAAGGCCATCAACCTGAAAAAACGGGTGTCGAGCTATTTCCAGAAAAACCATGGCGGCACCCGCATCGGCCACATGGTCAGCAAGATTGCCCGACTGGAGACCACCGTGGTGCGCTCCGAGGCCGAGGCGCTGCTGCTGGAAAACAACCTGATCAAGACGCTCAACCCCAAGTACAACATCCTGTTCCGGGACGATAAAAGTTACCCCTACCTCAAGATCACGGCGCTGGGGCAAAGCGGCAGCGAACAGTTTCCCCGGGTGGCGTATTACCGCGGCGCGGTCGAAAAAAAACACCATTATTTTGG